>NZ_JBIAXC010000002.1:0-176060 GCF_042896295.1 Kitasatospora sp. NPDC001309
TTCCTGGTGGACGGCGGCATCTCCGGGGCGTACGTCACCCCGCTGTAGGCCCGCGCCCCTGCCCCAGGCAGGGCGCGGGCCATGGGCTCACCTGGCCATGGGCTCACCTGGCCGGGCGTCCTGGCCGTGTCGGCCCCGGGCGCCGGTCGGGTGGCTGCTGAGCCCCGCAGCCGCCCGGGCCGGTGCCCGGTGCGTTCCTCGTACCTCCTGTCCTCCTCGTGTCTCAGCCCGGCGGCAGTGGTTGCCACAGGCAGCCGCAGTCCGGGTGTCCTCGGAGCCGCAGGCGGCGGGGCATGCCGTCGCCTGCGGAGATCTCGCACCAGCCGTCGACGCTCGGCGGTCGGCCGCCGTCCAGGTACACCTGGACGTGCAGTGCCGCCAGGCCGGCGACGGCCGTGGCCAGGGCCGTGTCGCAGGCCGGGGTGCGGGCCCGGCCCGGGCCGTCGTCCGCGAGCTGGGCGAGGACCCGTGGCCAGGCGGCGTCCTCGTCCTCCCGGCGCAGCACCAGGCAGTGCCCGCAGGCCGACCGCCCGGGGATCACCAGCGGCCCGACGATGCCGAACTCCTCGACCACGCCCACGTACAGGTGCGGCACTCCGGCCCGGAGCAGCAGCCGGGCCTCGTACGTCCCGCCCGCGAAGGCCGCGCTGCCGTCCCGGGGTGCGAGGACCACGAAGTCGGGCGGTGGGTCGTCGCTCTTGGGCCGGGGCACCGGGGCCAGTGGGCGGCCGGTGGCGCGTTGCACCGCCTCGCGGGCGACCGTCGAGCGCAGCCGCCCGATGTCCGAGGGCGGCAGTCCGGCGGGGGAGCAGTCGTCGGGCCGGACCCGCCCGCTGTCGGCCACGGTGACGGTGCCGGCGCCGCCGGCCGCGAGCACGGTCGCCACGGCCGCGCCGACCCGGCCCGCGCCGCGCACCTCGATCCTGGACCTGGCGCGCCGGACCAGGACGGCCGGTGCGGCGCCCGGTCCGGAGTGGACCAGGGAGAGCGAGGCGAGGTCGGGCCCGAGGATGTCCTGGTGGGGCCGGGGGAAGTGCGACAGTGCCCGGCCGGTCGCCTCCGCGTCGTCGAGCAGCCCGGTCTCCTGCAGTTCGCTCAGCAGGGTGTCGGTGGGCTCGCGGCCGAGTCCGATCCGTTCGCCGGCGGAGAGGAGCTCGGGTCGTTCGCGCGTCCCGTCGAGCAGGTCGAGGAACTCGCACAGCGTCTTGTCGGCGTTGCCGAGCACCCCGGCGAACCGGGTGACGGTGCCGAACTGCAGGGTCTCGGAGTCCCGCCAGCTGCGGGACAGCGCGGGCTTGAGCATGAGGCGCACGGTGGTCTCCCTTCCGATCGTTTCCGGACGGCTGACCGCAGCATGCCCCATGGCGGCGGGGGCGTGCGGAAAGTTATCCACAGGCCCGGGCGCATGATCACACCATCTGTTCGGAGGCCCTGTGGATAACTGCCCATCCTTCCTGGCGTCGGTTTCCGGACACCCCTCGTCGGCCTTTCGTTCCCGATCGCTCCATGAAAGATTTCGGCCACGGCACCGGACTTCTGTCAGTGGTACCGGGTAACGTCGTGTGCCATGGCAGCCGAGCGGGACTCCCATCCACCGGCGTTGCGTCGGCGTGCCCGTGCAGCTTCCGGGTCGCAGATGGCGGCGCCGAGTACGCGCGGGCGCCCGGACGAGAAGCAGCGCGAGAAGCCGCACGACAAGCAGCAGGCGAGGCCGCAGCACCCGCCCGCCGGGGCGGTGCCCCCGGAGGCGCACGACCGCAGCCGGGTCGAGGTGCGGCGCAGCGCCCGGCGCAGCCGGACGGTCTCCGCCTACCGCGAGGGCGACCGCACCGTGGTGCTGATCCCGGCCCGGATGTCGCACGCCGAGGAGCAGCGCTGGGTCACGCAGATGCTGGAGAAGCTCGCGGCCCAGGAGCGTCGGCGGGTCCTCGGGGACGACGCCCTGATGGCACGGGCCCGGGAGCTGTCGGCGGCCTATCTGGAGGGCCGGGCCCAGCCGGTGCAGGTCCGCTGGGTGACCAACCAGAATTCGCGCTGGGGCTCGTGCACTCCCAGTGAGGGGACGATCCGGCTGTCGCACCGGCTGCAGGGCATGCCGGAGTACGTGCTGGACTACGTGCTGCTGCACGAGTTGGCGCACCTGCTGGTGCCGGACCACGGTCCGGCGTTCTGGGCGCTGCTGGAGGCCTATCCGCGGACGGAGCGGGCGCGCGGCTACTTGGAGGGTGTGGTGTCGGCGGCCCGGCTGCCGCACATCCCGGGGGCCCGGCACGGTGCGCCGGGGCCGGGGCCGGGGTCGGATCCGGGGGCTTCCTGCGGGTGAGGGCGGACGGCGAGAGGGGGCGCGGACCGTACGGTCCGCGCCCCCTCTTCGTGTCGCGCTTCGATCGGTCAGGCGGTCAGGCGGTCAGCGCCCGGGCCCGGGCGACGAGGTCGCGCACCGAGTGGTCGGTCAGCTCCGGCAGCCGGTCGTAGTCGAACCAGCGCAGGTCCAGCGACTCCTCGCTGATCAGCGCCTGCGCCCCGGCCGGGGCCACCGCGATGTACTGGACGTCCAGGTGGGTGTTCTCCGGCCGGTCCTTGCCGGTGCAGCGGACCTGGTGGCGGTCCAGCTTGGCGGGGACGGGCACGCCGTCCTGGCGCAGCAGGGTGAGGTCGGGGATGCCGGACTCCTCGACGGCCTCGCGCAGGGCGGCGGAGGCGAGGTCGGCGTCGCCCGGCTCGCAGTGCCCGCCCATCTGCAGCCAGATCCCGACCTTGGGGTGCAGGGTGAGCAGCACCCGCCCGGCGGCGGGGTCGACGACCGCCGCGCTCGCGGTGATGTGGGCGGGCAGGCAGGACCGGTAGAGGCCCTCGGGCTGCTCGGCGAGGTGCGCGAGGTAGTCGAGGCGCAGCTGTTCCTGGTCCCGCTCGGCGGGCCGCCAGTCGGTCAGGGTGCGGACGGCGTCCGCGTGGAGGGTGGACGTACCCGTCCCGGTGGCCGTCATGCGGTGGGCTCGCCCTTTCCGTCGGTGCCGTCCTGGTCGCCCTTCGGGGCGTCGTTCTGCGGAGCGTCGCCCTTGGGCGGGTCGTTCTTGGTGAGGTCGGGCTTGCCGGCCGCGGCCTCGCCGAGCAGCTTGTCGAGGGCGTCGAAGTCGAAGCCGCCCTCCAGGTCGCCGCTGCCGCGGTGCACGAAGGCGTCCGGGTCGTCCAGGTCGGCGGCGGTGGGCAGCATGTCAGGGTGCTCCCAGAGCGCGTCGCGGCCCTCGACGCCGCGGGCGTCGGCGAGCAGCGCCCAGAGCCGGGCGGCGTCGCGCAGGCGGCGCGGGCGCAGTTCCAGGCCGACCAGGGTGGCGAAGGTCTGTTCGGCGGGCCCGCCGGCGGCGCGGCGGCGGCGGACGGTCTCGCGCAGCGCGCCGGCCTGCGGCAGGTGGGGCTCGGCGGCGGCGTGCACGACGGCGTCGACCCAGCCCTCGACCAGGGCGAGGGCGGTCTCCAGGCGGGCCAGGGCGGCCTTCTGCGCGGGGGTGTCCTCGGGCTGGAGGAGGCCGCCGGCCAGGGCCTCCTGGAGGGCTTCCGGGTTGCTCGGGTCGAGCTGGCCGACGAGTTCCTCCATGCGGGAGGTGTCGACCTTGATGCCGCGCGCGTAGGCCTCGACGGCGCCCAGCAGGTGGGCCCGCAGCCACGGGACGTGGGCGAAGAGGCGCTGGTGGGCGGCCTCGCGCAGGGCGAGGTAGAGCCGGACCTCGTCGGCGGGAACGTTCAGGCCCTCGCCGAACTCGGCGACGTTCTGCGGGAGCAGGGCGGCCTTGCCGGCCGGGGCGAGCGGCAGGCCGACGTCGGTGGAGCCGACGACCTCACCGGCGAGGGCGCCGAGCGCCTGGCCGATCTGGGTGCCGAACATGGCGCCGCCCATGGAGCGCATCATGCCCATCAGCGGGCCGGCCATGGCCTGCATCTCCTCGGGCAGGACGCCGCCCATGGCGTTGCCGACCCGCTCGGCGACCGGGTCGACGAGGTCCTTCCAGACCGGGAGGGTGGCCTCGATCCACTCGGCGCGGCTCCAGGCGACGGCGGTGCCGGCGCCGGAGGGGAACTCGGTGACGCCGTCGAGCCAGAGGTCGGCCAGGCGCACGGCCTCGACGACGGCGGAGCGTTCGGCGTCGCCGACCGAGCGGTCCTTGCTCTTGCCCTCGGCGGGTTCGGCGACGACGCTCTGCCGGGCGATGTTCTGGGCGAGTTCCCAGTTCACCGGGCCGCCCTCGAAGGAGAGCATCTGGCCGAGCTGCTGGAAGGCGGCACCGAGGTCGCCGGGGTTCATGCCGCCGAACATGGCTGCGAAGGGGTTGTCGGCTCCGGCGCCGCCGGGGCCGCCCGGGGTGCCGGGCAGGCCGAACATCGCGCCGAAGGGGTTGCCGGCTCCGAAGCCGAACGGCTGGGGGCCGCCGGTGCCTTCCTGGCCCTGCTCCTTCTTCTTCTGCGCGTCGTCGGGCTTGGCCTTGCCGTCCTCGGGCTCCTCGGGGGGAACGCCGAATCCGAAGGGAAGGTCGCTCACGGGGTCCTCGATCCGGTCGGCCGTCATACGGGTGTGGCGGGCAGTGCGGTCCGCCCGGGGCTCCGGTGGAGCGGGGGACTCGTGGGCGGCTCCCGAGGGCCAGGCCCGCGCCGGGTGCACCGCCGGGCCTTCGCCTCGGGCAGGATGGACGTACGTGACACACGTCCGTACGCACATAAGCTAACCGTGGAGGATGGCCGGTGAGTTCCCCGCCTTCGGACGTTCGCTCTGGGCTGACCGCTGGAGAGGACGATCCGGACGCCACGGCGTCGCCGCCTCCAGCCTACGGCGGGCGGCCGTTGACCGTGGCCGTGACCGGTGCCGCGGGGGTGCTGGGCGAGCGGGTCGCCGCCCGGCTGGTGGCCTCCCCGCACGTGCGCAGGGTGCTGGCGGTGGACGACCGGCGCGGTGAGGTCCCGGGCGTGCAGTGGCGCGTCCTGGACGTGCGGGACCCCGCGGTGGCCGAGCGGCTGGCCGGGGTCGACGTGGTGGTGCACCTGGCGATGGACTTCGGCATGGAGTCCGATCCGCGGGCCCGCAGCGCCTACAACGTGCGCGGCGCCCAGACGGTGCTGACCGCGGCCGCGGCCGCCGGGGTGCACCGGGTGGTGCTGTGCACCTCCGCGATGGTCTACGGCGCGCTGGCCGACAACGAGGTGCCGCTGGCCGAGGACTCGGAGCTGCGGGCGACCGAGGAGGCCTCGCTGGTCGGGGACCTGCTGGAGATCGAGCGGCTGGCCCGGCGGGCGCCGCGCGCCCACCCGGGGCTGCAGGTGACGGTGCTGCGCCCGGCCGTGGTGGTGGGCCCCGGTGTGGACACCGTGCTGACCCGGCACTTCGAGGCGCCCCGGCTGCTGGTGGTGGCCGGTTCGCGTCCGTGCTGGCAGTTCTGCCACGTGGACGACCTGGCGGCGGCGCTGGAGTACGCGGCGCTGGGCCTGGTGGAGGGCGAGGTGACGGTCGGCTGTGACGGCTGGCTGGAGCAGGAGGACGTGGAGCGGCTGTCGGGGATCCGGCGGATGGAGCTTCCGGCCGCGCTGGCGCTCGGCACCGCGGCGCGGCTGCACCGGCTGGGGCTGACCCCGGCGCCGGCGGGCGACCTGGCGTACACGATGTACCCGTGGGTGGTGTCCGGGAGCAGGCTGCACGAGGCGGGCTGGCGTCCGGAGTTCACCAACGAGCAGGTGCTGGCCGAGCTGCTGGCGCAGGTGTCGGGCAAGCACGCGGTGGCGGGGCGCCGGCTGGGCGGCAAGGAGGCCGCGACCAGTCTGGGGGCGGCCGGGGCGACGGTGGCGCTGGTCGGCACGGCGGCGCTGGTGCGCCGGGCCCGCAAGCGGCGCCGTTTCTGAGTCGGCACCCGCTGGGGGCGCCCGGCGGGCGTCGTTTCTCACGATGCGAAATTTCGGAATCGTGATGCGGAAGCCCCTTGCCCCGATCGGCCCCCGATGGGGAATCATGGGGTCATGTCCGAGAACCACGACCCCATCCGGCTGCTCGCCGTCCGCGACACCCCGCTCTCGCTGGACGAGGTGTACGAGGCGGTCGGCGACGACGCGGCCGGCGGCACCACCGTCTTCGTCGGGACGGTCCGGGACCACGACGGCGGCAAGTCGGTCTCCGCGCTGGAGTACAGCTGCCACCCCACCGCCGAGGCGGAGATGCGCCGGATCGCCGAGAAGGTCGTCGCCGACTTCCCGGTGCGGGCGCTCGCCGCGGTGCACCGGGTGGGCCGGCTGGAGATCACCGACAAGGCCGTGATCGTCGCCGTCTCCTGCGCCCACCGCGGGGAGGCCTTCGCGGCCGCCCGCCGGCTGATCGACGACCTCAAGCACGAGGTGCCGATCTGGAAGCACCAGGTCTTCGCCGACGGCGAGGAGGAGTGGGTCGGCGCCGGGGGCTGCTGACCGGGATCCCGGCCCCCGGGGCCGCTGACCGGACTCCCGTTCCCGGGGCGGTGGGCGGCCGCCCGTCCGCGCGGACGCGGTGCAACCGCCCGCACACGGAGCACGTCCTTCGGGTCAGGCGCGCCGCGGCCTCACCCGAACGGGTCCGGCCGGGGGCGCCGGATACTCCCTGGAAGTGAGCCGATCGGCCGTCCCGTAACCCGGATGGCGCCGGCCGCGTTGTCCGCCGGGGTGGTTAATCTGCTCATAGACCCGAGGAGCTGGGAGTACTGACATGGGTGCGCTCGCCTGGCTGATCATTCCGGTTGTCGCCGTCCTGGTCGCGGCCGCGTGGGCGGGGTGGGCCCAGCGGGCCCCGAGGGCCACCGGCGACCCGGCCTCGCTCGCCGAACACCGGCGCTTCATGGCCGCGATGGAACGGACCACCGCGGGCTCCGCCGCCCCCGGGGAGGGTTCCGGCCGGTAGCCCGGCGGGCGCCGCGTCACGGGCGTCCCGTACTGTCGAGGCATGCCACGCCGCTCCGCGACGATGCTCGCTGCCACCCTGCTGCTCATAGCGCTGCTCTGCGTCTCGGTGCTGATGAAGGTGCCGTACACGGAGATGAGCCCGGGCCCGACGTACAACACGCTCGGGGAGCAGGGGGGCAAGCCGGTGATCACCATCACCGGCCACGACTCGTACCGGACGAGCGGCCACCTCAACATGACCACCGTCCAGGTCACCGGGGCCAAGTACGAGCCCAGCCTGGTCAACGCGGTGATCGGCTGGATGCGCGACGACGTGCTGGTGGTGCCGCACGACAACGTCTACCCCAAGGGGCAGTCGGACGCCGACGCCAAGAAGCAGAACGCCGAGGAGTTCGCCTCCTCCGAGGACAGCGCCCGCACCGCCGCGCTCAAGCAGCTGGGCGTCCCGGTCGGCAACGAGCTGATCGTGAAGTCGGTCACCGCGGGGGCCCCGGCCGAGGGCCGGCTGCACGCGGGCGACCAGATCGTCGCGGTGGACGGCGCCGCCGTCGACTCGGTGGACCAGGTGGTCGCCGCCGTCACCAAGCACAAGCCCGGTGAGTCGGTGGTCTTCACCGTGGTGCCGCGGGCCAAGGACACCTCCGGCAACGGCTCCGCCACCCCGGGGACGAGGACCGACGTCACCGTGCCGACCGTCCGGGCCAAGGACCTCGACCCGAAGGCGCCGGCCGAGCGGGCCGAGCTCGCGGTGGTCGGCATCGGCACCGGGATCCGGCACACCTACCCGTTCCAGATCGACATCGGCCTGCAGGACGTCGGCGGCCCGAGCGCCGGGCTGATGTTCTCGCTCGGCATCATCGACAAGCTCACCCCGGGCGGCGACCTCACCGGCGGCAAGTTCGTCGCGGGCACCGGCACCATCGACGACGACGGCAAGGTCGGCCCGATCGGCGGGATATCGATGAAGCTGATCGCCGCCCGGGACGCCGGGGCCGAGTACTTCCTCACCCCCGCCTCGAACTGCGCCGAGGCCACCAAGAACGTGCCGTCCGGGCTGACCCTGATCAAGACGGACACCCTGGACGGCGCGCTCAAGTCGCTGGAGCAGATCCGCTCCGGGCAGGCCTCGGCGCTGCCGTCCTGCCCCCGCTAGGCGGGCCCTGGGCGGGGGCGGGAACCGGCGTCAGGAGAAGGTCGCCAGCAGCGCTTCGGTCAGGCCGGGCACCAGGTCCGGGCCGGTCAGCACCTCGCGGGCGACGTCCTTGGAGCGCAGCCGCAGGGCGATCTCCTTCTTGCCGTCGCGCAGCACCGCGGCGGTGATCCGCACCTCCTCGCGCTTGGGGTGGTTGGCCACCCACTCGGCGAGCTGGGCGTCGCTGGCACCGCGCGGGCGGGACTGCTCGGCGCCCGGCGGCAGCATCAGCCGCTCGACCACCAGGGCGCAGCCGGCCACCGCGGCGGGCCAGGCGATGGTGCCGAGGAACTTGTCGAGCTCCATGCCGGCCGGGAGTTCGTCCTGCTCGACCGGGGTGAGGCCGGGCTCGTCGCTGTCGGCGAGGCCGAGCTGCTTGGCGATGCGCGGGTCGGCCTTGCGCAGGGCGGCGCTGTCCACCAGGGCGAACAGTCGGGCCGGGAGGTCCCAGCCGAGGGTGGCGGCGTACTCGTCGATCTCCAGCGCGGCCCGGGTGAGGGGGGTGGCGGCGGGGAGCTTGGAGACGTCGTCGGGGGAGTTGTTCAGATCAGGCGCGTCGGACATGACTCAATCCTCACACGCCGGGCGGCGCCCGCTCGCCGGGGCGGTCCCGGGGGCCCGGGGCGGGGTGTCCGGGCGGGGCGGCGGGGGGTTGCGGGCGAACGGTGTCGTAACCGTCTGCTAACGGTGGGAACTCGGTCGAAGACTGGTTAAGTTGCTCTGACGACCGACCGATTCCAGACGACACAGCTGAGGTGCCACCGTGGTATTCCAGATGCCGGAACGCTCAGGGCCGGGTTTCCGGCGGAGGGTGGGCCCGCCCTCCCGGCGGGCGCGGGTGGCCCTGCTGACCCTGGGCGTACTCGCGGTGCTGTTCCTGTTGTTCGTCATGTTCGCCGGGTTCTGGACGGACTGGCTGTGGTTCAGGTCGGTGCGCTACTCCTCGGTGTTCACCACCCAGCTGTGGACGAAGGTCGGGCTGTTCGGGGTCTTCGGCCTGCTGATGGCGGTGATCGTCGGCTTCAACGTGTGGCTGGCGCACCGGCTGCGGCCGCCGCTGTCGGCGATGTCGGTGGAGCAGCAGAGCCTGGACCGCTACCGGGCGGGCCTGGCGCCGTTCAAGCGCTGGGCGCTGATCGGGGTCTCGCTGGTGATCGGCCTGGTGGCGGGCGCGGCGGCGTCCGGCCAGTGGCGGACCTGGCTGATGTGGACGAACGCGACGTCCTTCGGTGAGAAGGACGCCCAGTTCGGCATGGACGTCTCGTTCTACGCCTTCGACCTGCCGTTCTACGAGTTCGTGCTGGGCTTCGCGTTCAGCGCGGTGATCGTCTCGCTGCTGACCTCGGCGCTGGTGCACTACCTGTACGGGGGGCTGCGGCTGCAGGGCCCGGGCCGGCGGGCGAGTGCGGGCGCGCAGGGGCACCTGGCGGTGCTGCTGGGCGTGTTCGTGCTGTTGAAGGCGGTGGCGTACTGGCTGGACCGGTACGCGCTGGCGGTGAAGACCGGCTCCTACAAGGGGGTCTCGGGCTGGACCGGCCTGCGCTACGTGGACGCCAACGCGTTCCTGCCGGCGAAGACGATCCTGTTCTTCGTCGCGATCATCTGCGCGGTGCTGTTCTTCCTGACGCCGATCCGCCGCACCTGGGCGCCGGCCCTGATCGGGCTGGGGCTGATGGTGCTGTCGGCGGTGCTGATCGGCGGGCTGTACCCGGCGATCGTGCAGCAGTTCCAGGTCAAGCCGAACGAGCAGGCCAAGGAGACGCCGTACATCCAGAAGAACATCGACGCGACCCGGCAGGCGTACGGGATCGCGGACGCGCAGACCACCCCGTACAGCCCGCAGGGCTCGACCACGGGTGACGCGTTGAAGCCGGACGCGCAGACCATCGCGGACGTGCGGCTGCTGGACCCGAACATCGTGTCGCAGACGTTCCAGTCGCTGGAGCAGCAGCGCAACTACTACGCGTTCCCGAGCACCCTCTCGGTGGACCGCTACAGCACGCCCACGGGCAAGCAGGACACCGTGATCGGCCTGCGCGAGCTGGACCTCAACGGGGTGCAGCGGAACTGGATCAACGACCACTTCAAGTACACCCACGGCTACGGCGCGGCGCTGGCCAAGGGCAACCAGGTCGACGACAAGGGCGGGCCGGTGTTCACCGAGTCCGGCCTGCCGGCCGCCGGTGCGCTGGGCGACTACGAGCAGCGGATCTACTACGGCGAGAAGACGACGACGTACTCGATCGTCGGCGGCTCGAACAAGGAGATCGACTACACCGACGTCAAGACCGGTCAGAACGTGGAGTACACGTACACCGGTGACAGCGGTGTCTCGCTGGACAACCCGATCACCCGGGCCGCGTACGCGGTGCGCTTCGCCGAGCCGCAGATGCTGTACGCGGGGGCGATCACCGACGGCGCCAAGGTGATCTACAACCGGACGCCCAAGGAGCGGGTGGAGAAGGTCGCGCCGTGGCTGTCGATCGACGCCGACCCGTACCCGGTGGTGCAGGACGGCCACGTGGTGTGGGTCGTGGACGGCTACACCACCTCGGACGGCTTCCCGTTCTCGTCGAAGACGACGCTGGGCACGGCGACCAAGGACTCGCTGACCAACCAGCGCGGTGAGCTGCTGACCGCCGCCAACCAGGTCAACTACATCCGCAACTCGGTCAAGGCCACGGTGGACGCCTACACCGGCGAGGTGAAGCTCTACCAGTGGGACGAGAAGGACCCGGTCCTCAAGACCTGGATGAAGGCCTTCCCGGGCACCGTGGAGCCGAAGTCGGACATCCCGGCGACGCTGCTGCCGCACCTGCGCTACCCGCAGGACATGTTCAAGGTGCAGCGCGACCTGCTCGGCCAGTACCACGTGACGGACGCCAACTCCTTCTTCAACGGCAGTGACATCTGGCAGGTCCCGGTGGACCCGACCAGTGACACCAAGCAGGTCCAGCCGCCGTACTACGTGACGGTGCGGATGCCGGACGCCCAGGCCGCGAGCTTCTCGCTGACCAGCACCTTCGTGCCCAACCAGCGGCCGAACCTGGCGGCCTTCATGGCCGTCAACGCGGACCCGGGCGAGGACTACGGGAAGATCCGCATCCTCAAGATGACCGGCGAGAGCGGCGCCCCCGGCCCCGGCCTGGTGCAGTCGAAGTTCAACTCCCGCCAGGAGGTGGCGAACCAGATCTTCGCGTTGAAGAGCGGCGGCGACACCGAGCTGGAGTACGGCAACCTGCTGACCCTGCCGGTCGGCGGCGGGCTGTTGAACGTCGAGCCGGTGTACGTGCGCGGGCGCGGCGCCAAGTACCCGACGCTGCAGAAGGTCCTGGCGGTGTACGGGGACGACAACGTGGCGTTCGAGAACACCCTGGACGACGCGCTGCGCAAGCTGTTCGCCGGGCAGGCCCCGCCGGCCACGCCGGTGGCGCCGTCCAGCCAGGGCGGGGCGACGCCGGGCACCGGGACGTCCCCGGGCACCGGGACGACGCCCGGCGGCGCCGGCACGCCGACTCCGACGCCCACCGCGCCGGGCACCCCGGCGCCGGGCGGGACGATCTCGCCGGAGCTCCAGCGGGCGCTCGGGGACGCGGAGAAGGCGTACAACGACAGCCAGACCGCGTTCAAGAACGGCGACTGGGTGGCGTACGGCAACGCCCAGAAGGCGCTCGGCGACGCCTTGAAGGCGGCCGAGGCGGCCCGGGCGGGCGGCCAGGCACCGGCGCCGACGGCGACGCCGACCGGCTCGGGGGCGGCCAGTCCGCACCCCTAGTCCCCGCTGAGCTGCGGTGACCGTTTTTGGGTCCACCCCGCGTCCGTGCTACGGTTCTCTTACCGACGCGGGGTGGAGCAGCTCGGTAGCTCGCTGGGCTCATAACCCAGAGGTCGCAGGTTCAAATCCTGTCCCCGCTACTCAGTAGCAGGAAGCCCGGAGGATCACATCCTCCGGGCTTCTGTCGTATCCGGGCCCCGGTCGGGTCCGGAGTCCTGCCGGGTCCGGGGGTGGCGGCCGCGGTGGGCGGGGGCCGCCGGCCGGTGGTGTCGGGCCCCGTCGAAACCGTGCTAGAGTTTGATCAACGACGCGGGGTGGAGCAGCTCGGTAGCTCGCTGGGCTCATAACCCAGAGGTCGCAGGTTCAAATCCTGTCCCCGCTACTCAGTGTCAGAGGCCCGGAGGATCATTCCTCCGGGCCTCTGTCGTACCCGGACGTTTCCGTCCGGAAGCGGCGGGAACCGCTCCGGTACTATCGACCGTCGCCAACGGGGACGGCACCGGGGTTTGTGGGGCGCAAGTGTCGGGAAATCGACAAAGCGCCGAAGCAATTCCGTCGGCTTCGGGTCCGCCCCACTCGAATTCGGCCGGGGCAGGTGTACGCGGGTAGCGGGTGATGCGACGATGGGACACATGGGGGACGGTGCACGGCCGCTGACGGGCCGTCCGGTCCGGCACCTCTCCTGGGAGTCCCCCCGGCCGTCGGCCGGGGCACGATGCCGCGACACTCTGGGGGAGCGGGAGTCGGCATGAGGCTGATCGGCAAGTCAGGCGCCAAGTCCGGTGCGGCCGTCGAGGCGGACACCGACGCCTGGGCGGAGAGCGCCGAGAGCCCCGAGAGCCGCCCCGGAGCCCTGCCCGCCCAGCGCACCAGCGGGCTGTCCGAGCGCCCCGCGGTCGGCGGCTCCGGGCCCGACAGCCTGGTGCACGTCTCCACCCGGCAGTTCTCCGCCGCCGTGGGCCCGTACGGGGCGGGCGGTGAGGAGGCGCCGGCCGGTGCCGCGCTGGACCCGGCCGGGCTGGACCCGACCAGCTTCGAGACCGCGCTGGCCGCCCGGGAGTCCGCCGCCCTGGAGGCCCGGCACCGGCAGGCCGCCGACGGCGGCGACCCGGACGCCGCGGGCCGCCTGGGCACCCTGCTGCTGCGCCGCGGCGACCTGGAGGACGCCGAGCCGTACCTGCGGGCCGCCGCGGCCGCCGGGGTGCGGGCCGCCGCCAACAACCTGGGCGTCCTGCTGCACCAGCAGGGCCACCGCGCCGAGGCCGGCCAGTGGTGGCGCCACGCGGCGGTGGCGGGCAGCGCCCCCGCCGCGCACGCGCTCGGGCTGCAGCTGCGCGACCAGGGCGAGGAGGAGGCCGCCGAGTACTGGTTGCACTACGCCGCCGACCACGGCCACCCGCTGGGCGCCTACGCCCTCGGCGACCTGATGGAGCACCGGCGCGACGTGCGGGCCGAGCGCTGGTTCAAGGTCTCCGCCGACGCCGGGCACCGTGAGGCCGCCTACCGGCTGGCCCGGATGCGCGAGGCCGCCGGGGACAAGGAGACCGCGGAGGCCTGGTACCGCACGGCCGCCGCCCGCAGCCACGCCCGCGCCGCGCTGCGCCTGGGCGTGCTGCTGGAGGAGCGGGCCCGCACCGACCGGTCGCTGCTGGAGGAGGCCGCCCGCTGGTACCGGCAGTCCGCGCAGAACGGGGAGCCGCGGGCCGCCTGCGCGCTCGGCTTCCTGCTGCGCGACTCCGGGGACGTCGCCGCCGCCGCCGAGTGGTGGCAGGAGGCCGCCGAGGCGGGCGACGGCAATGCCGCCAACGCGCTCGGCGCCCTGCACGCGAGCCGCGGCGAGGCCAAGGCCGCCGAGCACTGGTACCGCACCGCGCTCGACGCGGGCGACCAGAACGGCGCCTTCAACCTCGGCCTGCTCTGCGCCGGCACCGGCCGCGACCAGCAGGCCGAGCAGTGGTACCGCCGGGCCGCGTACGCCGGGCACCGGGAGGCCTGCAACGCGCTGGCCGTGGTGCTGCTGCAGCGCGGCGACGAGTCCGGCGCCGAGCCGTGGTTCTCCAAGGCGGCCGAGGCCGGCAGCGTGGACGGCGCCTTCAACCTGGGCGTGCTGCACGCCGGGCGCGGCGAGTCGCGGCAGGCCCAGGAGTGGTACGCGCGGGCGGCGGCCGAGGGGCACGGCGAGGCGGCGCTGCAGCTGGCGGTCGCCCAGGAGCAGCGCGGCAACCTGTCCGGCGCGCTGGAGCGCTACCGGCAGGCGGCGGCCGGCGGTTCGGCGGAGGGCGCCTTCCGGCTGGCCTCGGTGCTGGACCGGCGGGGGGACGCGGACGCCGAGGCCGAGCACTGGTACGCGCTGGCGGCCGATGCCGGGCACCGGCGTGCCCAGGTGCGGATGGGGGTGCGGGCGGCCGAGCGCGGGGCGCTGGAGATCGCCGAGAGCTGGTACCGGCGGGCCGCCGGGGCGGGCAGTCGCAGCGCGGCGTTCAACCTGGGGCTGCTGCTGGCCCGGCAGGACTGCGAGGCGGAGGCGATGCTCTGGTACACCCGGGCCGCCGACGCCGGGCACGGCCGGGCGGCGCTGCGGCTGGCGCTGCTGGCGCTGCGCCGGGGCGAGCCGGTGCAGGCGGAGAACTGGTGCCGGCGGGCGATCGACTACGGTCCGGCCGAGGTCGCGGAGCGGGCCGGGCGGCTGCTGGGCGCGCTGCACGCCGAGCTGAGCGCGTAGGGCCCGTCCGGGCCCGGGGCGTCAACTGCCGCTTCGGTGGCGGCAGTCGGGGCACAGGCCGCGGTAGGTGACCTCGGCGGTGGTGACGGCGAAGCCGAAGCGTTCGGCCGCGGGCAGCGCGGCGAGCGGGTCGCCGTGCGGATGGACGTCGCGGATCGCGCCGCAGCCGGAGCAGACCAGGTGCTGGTGGGCGCGGTGGGCGTTGGGGTCGTAGCGCTTGGCGCGGCCGTCGGTGGCGACCTCCAGCACCTCGCCGAGGGTGACGAGTTCGCCGAGCGTGTTGTAGACGGTGGCGCGGCTGATCTCGGGCAGGCGGGCGGCGGCGCGGGCGTGCACCTCGTCCGCGGTGAGGTGGACGTGCTCGCCGTCGAGGACCTCGGCCACCACGCGGCGCTGTGAGGTCAGCCGCCAGCCGCGTCCGCGCAGTCTCTCCAGCAGATCACTCATGGGACCAGAATAAGTCACGCTCCGGGATTAGGGCCAGTATTGACTTGGACGAAGTCCAAGTTAGGATCGTGTCATCACGATCGGATCCCCCGGAGGCAACCCGCCATGACCACGCAGGACGAGCTTCGCCCGACCCTCACCACCGAGGCGGGTGCCCCCGTCGCGGACAACCAGAACACCGAGACCGCCGGCCCCGGCGGCCCGGCCCTGATCCAGGACCAGCTGCTGTTCGAGAAGCTCGCGCACTTCAACCGCGAGCGCATCCCGGAGCGCGTGGTGCACGCCCGCGGCGCCGGCGCGTACGGCACCTTCACGGTGACCGCCGACGTGACGCCCTTCACCCGGGCGGGGTTCCTGTCCGAGGTCGGCAAGCAGACCGAGGTCTTCCTCCGGTTCTCCACGGTGGCCGGCAACCTCGGCGCGGCCGACGCGGTGCGCGACCCGCGCGGCTTCGCGCTGAAGTTCTACACCGAGGAGGGCAACTACGACCTCGTCGGCAACAACACCCCGGTGTTCTTCATCAAGGACGCCATCAAGTTCCCCGACTTCATCCACACCCAGAAGCGGGACCCGTACACCGGCTCGCAGGAGGCCGACAACGTCTGGGACTTCTGGGGCCTGTCGCCCGAGGCCACCCACCAGGTGACCTGGCTGTTCGGCGACCGCGGCATCCCGGCCAGCTACCGCCACCTGAACGGCTACGGCTCGCACACCTTCCAGTGGCAGAACGAGGCCGGCGAGCACTTCTGGGTCAAGTACCACTTCAAGACCGACCAGGGCATCCGCAACCTCACCCAGGCCGAGGCCAACCGGCTCGCCGGCGAGGACCCGGACAGCCACCAGCGCGACCTGCGCGAGGCGATCGAGCGCGGCGAGTTCCCCAGCTGGACGGTGCAGGTCCAGGTCATGCCGGCGGCCGACGCGGCCGGCTACCGCTTCAACCCCTTCGACCTGACCAAGGTCTGGCCGCACGCCGACTACCCGCCGATCGAGATCGGCCGGCTGGAGCTCAACCGCAACCCGGAGAACGTCTTCGCCGAGGTCGAGCAGTCGGTCTTCTCCCCGGCGCACTTCGTGCCCGGCATCGGCCCGTCCCCGGACAAGATGCTCCAGGGCCGGCTGTTCGCCTACGCGGACGCCCACCGCTACCGCGTCGGCATCAACGCCGACCACCTGCCGGTGAACCGCCCGCACGCCACCGAGGCCCGCACCAACGGCCGGGACGGGTACCTGTACGACGGCCGCCACGGCCGGCAGAAGAACTACGAGCCCAACAGCTTCGGCGGCCCGGTGCAGACCGGCCGTCCGCTCTGGGCCGCGACCGCGGTCGACGGCCCCACCGGCACCCACGCGGCGCCCTCGCACGCCGAGGACGACGACTTCGTGCAGGCGGGCGACCTGTACCGGCTGTTCACGGAGGACGAGAAGCAGCGGCTGATCGCCAACCTGGCCGGCTTCATCGCCAAGGTCTCGGCCGACCGCGAGGACATCGTGGAGCGGGCGATCGACAACTTCCGCAAGGCCGACGCCGACTACGGGCAGCGGCTGGAGGCAGCGGTCCGGGAGCTGCGCAAGCAGTAGGACGGGCCGGAACGAGCAGCGGGCCCTGTGACCAGCTCCCACTGGTCACAGGGCCCGCACCATTGCGCCCGGGGCCCCGGGAGCGCTCCGGGGGCGAACGGGCGAACAACAGCGGCTCAGACGGAGAGCCGCCGCAGGGTCTCGTCGTGCAGCAGGCCGTTGGTGGCCACCGCGTCGGCACCGCCCGGGCCGGGGACGCCGTCCAGGCCGGTGAAGCTGCCGCCGGCCTCCTCGACGACGATGCACGGCGCGGCCATGTCCCAGAGCGACAGCTCGGGCTCGGCGGCGATGTCCACGGCGCCCTCGGCGACCATCATGTAGGACCAGAAGTCGCCGTAGGCGCGGGTGCGCCAGCAGGCCCGGGTGAGGTCCAGGAACGGGTCGAGCCGGCCGCGGTCCTCCCACCCGGTGAGGGAGGAGTACGAGAAGGACGCGTCCTCGATCCGGGACACCCCGGAGACGTGGATCCGGGAGGCCTTGGTCAGGCTGCGGCCCGCGTAGGCGCCCAGGCCCTTGGCGGCCCACCAGCGGCGCTGCAGCGCCGGGGCGGAGACGATGCCGACCACCGGGCGCTCCACGCCGTCCGGGCCGTCCTCCAGCAGGGCGATCAGGGTGGCCCAGACCGGGACGCCGCGGATGTAGTTCTTGGTGCCGTCGATCGGGTCGATCACCCAGCGGCGCGGGCCGGAGCCCTGGAGGCCGAACTCCTCGCCGAGCACGGCGTCGCGCGGGCGGGCGCGCTGGAGGATGCTGCGCACGAGCTCCTCGGCGGCCTTGTCGGCGTCGCTGACCGGCGTCAGGTCGGGCTTGGTCTCGATCTTCAGGTCGAGGGCGCGGAAGCGCTCCAGGGTGACCGAGTCGGCCGAGTCGGCGAGGACGTGGGCGAGTCGGAGATCGTCGTGGTAGTCGGCCATGCCCGAAACCCTAGCTCAGCGGGTCGGCCGGGGAGGGCGGGCGCTCAGTGGGCGGAACCGCTGAGCTGGAGGCCGATCACGCCGGCGATCACCAGGGAGATGGACACCAGTTTGAGCACCGAGGTGGTCTCGTCCAGGAAGGCCATGCCGTAGATGGCGGTGCCGGCGGCGCCGATGCCGGTCCACACGGCGTAGGCGGGGCCGACCGGCAGGCTCTTGAGCGAGAGGGTGAGCAGCCCGAAGCTGCTGAGGGCGAACACGCAGAAGCTGATGGTGGGCCAGAGCTTGGTGAAGCCCTCGCTGAGCTTGAGGTTGATCGCGAAGCCGGTCTCCAGCAGGCCGGCCAGGATCACCAGGGCCCATGCCATCGCGCGCCCTCCCTGTCGATCGACGGACGGGCCGTGTCCGGCCCGACTTTCCTATGATCGCCAGGGAGGGGCGGTCCGACACCTCGAACGGGCCGCGAGCCTCGGGGAAGGGGCGGAGCCCCCGCCGGGCTCAGTCGCCCTCGCGGGCCTCCTTGCTGGCCAGCAGACGGCGCAGCGAGTAGAGCCGGGCGGCCTCGGCGTGGCCGTCGGCGACCCAGGCGTCCAGGGCGCAGTCCGGCTCGTCGTGGC
The DNA here is from genome assembly GCF_042896295.1 of Kitasatospora sp. NPDC001309. NCBI lineage: Bacteria > Bacillati > Actinomycetota > Actinomycetes > Kitasatosporales > Streptomycetaceae > Kitasatospora > Kitasatospora sp. NPDC001309. Next base: position 18,155 of record NZ_JBIAXC010000002.1, read on the forward strand.
TGCAGGCGCGCGGGCAGTCGACCGTGCCCGGCTCCAGGTCCGGGAAGGCGAGGATGACCCGGGACGGGTCGATGTGGGAGAGGCCGAAGGAGCGGAAGCCGGGCGTGTCGATCACCCAGCCCGGGTCGAGCGCCTTCTTCGAGCCGGGCTTGACGCCGGGCGGCGGGGGCAGCCGCAGGGCCAGGGCGGAGACGGTGGTGTGCCGGCCGCGGCCGGTGACGGCGTTGACGTGGCCGGTCTGCCGCCGCCGGTCCGGGACGAGGGCGTTGACCAGGGTGGTCTTGCCGACGCCGGAGTGGCCGATGAACACCGTGGAGAGTCCGCGCAGGTGCTCGCGGACGGCCTCGGCGCCGGCGGTCTCCAGCTCGTCCCGGCGGGTGACGACGTAGTCGATGCCGAGCGGGGCGTACGACTCCAGCAGCGGCCCGGCCGGGGCGAGGTCGGACTTGGTGAGCACCAGCAGCGGTTCCATGCCCGCGTCGTAGGCGGCGACCAGGCAGCGGTCGATCAGCCGGGGGCGGGGCTCCGGGTCGGACAGGGCGGTGACGATGGCCAGCTGGTCGGCGTTGGCGACGACGATCCGCTCGTACGGGTCGTCGTCGTCCGCGGTGCGCCGCAGCACGGAGCTGCGCTCCTCGACCCGGACGATCCGGGCGAGGGTGTCGGCGTCCCCGGAGAGGTCGCCGACCAGGTTGACCACGTCGCCGACGACGACGCCCTTGCGGCCCAGCTCGCGGGCCTTCATGGCGACGACCTCACGCTCCTGCTTGGTCCCCGGGTCGACCAGGCAGGTGATCCGGCCGCGGTCGACGGTCAGCACCATCGCCTCGTCGGCGTCCTCGTGCTTGGGCCGGATCCGGGTCCGCGGCCGGGAGCCCCGGCGGGCGGGGCGGTTGCGGATGTCGTCCTCGTCGGCGTCCTTGCCGTAGCGGCGCATGGTTCAAGTCTCCGCTCAGGCGTCCGCGGCCGCTCCGCCGAGCAGCTCCGCCCACATCTTGGGGAAGTCGGGCAGGGTCTTGGCGGTGGTGCCCACGTTCTCCACCTCGACGCCGGGCACGGCGAGGCCGAGCACCGCGGCGGCGGTGGCCAGGCGGTGGTCCTCGTAGGTGTGGAAGATGCCGCCGTGCAGCGGGCGGGGGCGGATCCGCAGGCCGTCCTCGGTCTCGCTGACGTCGCCGCCGAGGTCGTTGATCTCCTTGGCGAGGGCGGCGAGCCGGTCGGTCTCGTGCAGGCGCAGGTGGGCGATGCCGTACAGGTGGGACTCGGAGTCGGCGAGGGCGGCGACGGCGGCGATCACCGGGGTGAGCTCGCCGACGTCGTGCAGGTCGGCCTCGATGCCGTGGATCCGGCCGGTGCCGGTGAACTGGAGGCCCTCGTCGGTGTACTCGCAGGCGCCGCCCATCCGGGAGTAGAGGTCGCGCAGCTGGTCGCCGGGCTGGGAGGTGTGGCGGGGCCAGTCGCGGACGGTGACCCGGCCGCCGGTGACCAGGGCGGCGGCGAAGAACGGGGCGGCGTTGGACAGGTCGGGCTCGACGACCAGGTCGCGGCCGAGCAGGGCGCCGGGGGTGACCCGCCAGACGTCCTTCTCGCCGCCGTCCTCGGGGGCGTCGACCTGGGCGCCGGCCAGGCGCAGCATCTCGACGGTCATCCGGATGTGCGGCAGCGACGGGACGGGGCCGCCGACGTGCCGGACCTCGACGCCGTGGTGGTAGCGGGCGCCGGAGAGCAGCAGGGCGGAGACGAACTGGGACGAGGAGGAGGCGTCCAGCTCGACCGGGCCGCCGTCGAGGCCGCCGGTGCCGTGGACGGTGAGCGGGAAGCTGCCGCGGCCGCCGTCCTCGATCCGGGCGCCGAGCGCGCGCAGGGCGTTGATCACGCCGTGCTGGGGGCGCTCGTGGCTGCGCGGGTCGCCGTCGAAGTGGACCGGGCCGTCGGCGAGGGCGGCGAGCGGGGGCAGGAAGCGCATGACGGTGCCGGCGTTGCCGACGTCGACGTTGGCGGGGCCGCGCAGCGCGGGGGCGGGGATGACCCGCCAGGCCTCGCCGCCGCCGGTGCCGCCGGAGTCGTTGTTGACCTTCTCCTCGATGGTGACCCCGAGGGCGCGCAGGCCGTCGGCCATCAGCTGGGAGTCGCGGCTGCGCAGCGGGCGGCGCACCCAGCCGGGTCCGTCGGCGAGGGCCGCCAGCACCAGGGCCCGGTTGGTGACCGACTTGGAGCCGGGAATGGTGACGGTGGCGTCGACGGGGGCGCTGGCGACGGGGGCGGGCCACAAGGAGTCGGTCATGGGGGCCAGTCTAGGGTCCGTGACGGAACGGCCCCCGCTGCGGCCGGATGGCGGGACGGCGGTGATCTAGTGGAGGGGTTGCAGCAGCCAGGTGGCGCCGAGGGCGAGGCAGGCGAGGGCGGTGAGCAGGAAGACGGTGACCCAGGCCAGGGCCGGGACGTGGGTGAGCCGGGCGAGCTGGTCGGCGTCGGAGTCGCGGGCCCAGCCGGTGCGGCGCTGGTGCTGGAGTTCCAGGACCGGGCGGACCGCCCCGAACAGCAGGAACCAGCAGCCGAGGTAGGCGAAGCCGGCCTGGACCTGGGCGCTGCCGAACCAGGACACCAGGAAGAAGGCGCCGCCGGCGACGAGCACGGTGAACAGGCCGAAGGCGTTGCGGATCCGCAGGAGCAGGGCCAGCAGCAGGGCGATGGCGAGCCAGAGCAGCAGGGTGATCCGGTCGGCGGCGAGCAGGGCGGCGCAGCCGAGGCCGAGCAGGGCGGGGGCGGTGTAGCCGGCGGCGGCGGTGAGGACCATGCCGGGGCCGGTGGGGCGGCCGTAGGAGAGGGTGAGGCCGGAGGTGTCGGAGTGCAGCCGGATGCCGGCGAGCTTGCGGCCGGTGGCGAGCGCGGCGAGGCCGTGGCCGCCCTCGTGGGCGATGGTGACGGCGTTGCGGGTGACGTGCCAGAGCGGGCGGGCGAGGACGGCGAGCAGGGCGGCGCAGCCGGTCGCGAGGACGAGCCAGCCGGGCGGGGCGGCCTGGGTGCCGGTGACCCGGTCCCACAGTTCGCCGAGGTTCTGGTTGTTCGGGTTCATCGGCGGGCTGCGCCTCCGTTCGCTGTGCTGTGTCGTGATTCGCCGTTCGGGCCGGGTTGGGCCGTTCGGGGCAGCCTCCCATGCGGGGACGGGCGGAGGGGAGCGGGCGGTTCTGCTCCGTGGATGAGGAAGTGCTGAGCGGGCGCGGTGTGGTTGGCTGGCCCGCATGTGCGGTCGCTTCGCAGCCAGCAGCAAGCCGGAGGACGTCGTCGAGCTGTTCGACGTGGAGTTCTGGGACCCGGAGGAGTCCCTGGACCCGAACTGGAACGTGGCGCCGACCAACAGCGCGTACGTGGTGCTGGAGCGGTTGGCCAAGGGGGCGGCGCGGCCGGTGCGGCAGTTGCGGGCGCTGCGCTGGGGGCTGGTGCCGCAGTGGTCGAACTCCGCCGAGACGGCGGTGAAGATGATCAACGCGCGCTCGGACACGGTGCACGAGAAGCCGGCCTACCGGCAGGCCTTCGCCTCGCGCCGGTGCATCCTGCCGGTGGACGGCTACTACGAGTGGCAGACGGTGCCGGGGGAGCGGGGCAAGGCGCGCAAGAAGCCGTTCTTCGTGTCCCGGGCGGACGGCGCCCCGCTGGCGCTGGCGGGGCTGTACGAGTTCTGGCGCAACCGGGCGGTGCCGCCGGGGCACCCGGAGGCCTGGCTGGTGACCTTCACGATCGTGACCACGGACGCCGAGGAGTCGCTGGCGCCGATCCACGAGCGGATGCCGCTGTTCCTGGACCGGCGGGACTGGGGGCAGTGGCTGGACCCGGGGCTGGGCGACCCGGAGGAGGTGCGCCGGCTGCTGATACCCCCGCCGCCGGGGGCGCTGCTGGCCACGCCGGTGTCGCCGGCGGTCGGGAACATCCGCAACAACGGTCCGGAGCTCAAGGAGCCGTGGACCGAGGTCGAGTACGAGACCACACTGTTCTGAGACTTGGGAGCTGCCGGGATGACCACCTCCGAACTCGTCACCACCGGGGCCGGGGACGCCCGGATCACCTACCACCGGGCGGCCGCGCCGAGGGCGGTGCTGGCGCTGGGCCACGGGGCGGGCGGCGGGACCGGCGCCCGGGACCTGGTGGCGCTGGCCGGGCGGCTGCCGGAGCGGGGGATCACGGTGGCGCTGGTGGAGCAGCCGTGGCGGGTGGCGGGGAAGAAGCTGGGCCCGGCGCCGAGGACGCTGGACGTGGGCTGGCTGCCGGTCGCGGAGCGGCTGGCCGGGGCCGGGCTGCCGCTGGTGGTCGGCGGGCGCAGCGCGGGGGCGCGGGTGGCCTGTCGGACGGGGGCGGCGAGCGGTGCGGTGGGGGTGGTGGCGCTGGCGTTCCCGCTGCACCCGCCGGGGAAGCCGGAGAAGAGCCGTGCCGAGGAGCTGCTGGGGTCGGGGCTGCCGACGCTGGTGGTGCAGGGTGCGGCGGACCCGTTCGGCGGGCCGGCGGAGTTCCCGGAGCTGCCGGCGGGGCACGAGCTGGTGGCGCTGCCGTACGGGAACCACGGGTTCGAGGTGCCGAAGCGGGCGTCGGTGGGGCAGGACGAGGTGCTGGAGCTGATCTGCTCGGCGGTGGGGGACTGGGTGTTGGGGCTGCTGTGACGCCGGTGCCGCTGTGGCTCCGGTGCCCGTGTGAGGGGCCGTGAGCAGGGTGTTTCCGCTCGCTCACTCGTGCGAGTGAACGGCGGGTGCGGGCGGGAATGCGGGCGGGGCCGGTGTGGTTGTCGTGTCCGTCAGCATGAGTCACCGGTGAGAGGTAGGGCAGATGGGTTCGATCGCGTGCCCCGAACGGCCGGAGGAGCGCGAGGCCGCCGCGGCGTTCGCCCCCTCCTGGTCGGACTGGCTCGACGCGGGCGAGAAGCCCGTCAGCCCGATATCCTCCATTTCTGGGCGGCCCGCAGTGGGCCGTGCCCGTCATGCCGAGGAGGTGGGTCCGGTCGTCGGGACCGAGCACGAGGCCGATCCGGGCCGTGGCCCGGACGAGGCCCTGCCTGCGGGCGAGGCGCTCACCGGTGAGGAGCTGGCCGAGGCGATCGGTGAGGACACCTTCCGGGTGTCGGCGGAGGAGTCCGAGGAGGCCCGGCGGGAGCGCTTCGAGCGCGACGCCCTGGGCTACCTCGACCCGATGTACTCGGCGGCGCTGCGCATGACGCGCAACCCCGCGGATGCGGAGGACCTGCTCCAGGAGGCGTTCGCCAAGGCGTACGCGTCCTTCCACCAGTTCCGTGAGGGCACCAACCTCAAGGCCTGGCTGTACCGCATCCTCACCAACACGTTCATCAACTCGTACCGCAAGAAGCAGCGGGAGCCCCAGCGCACCGCGGCGGAGGAGATCGAGGACTGGCAGCTGGCCAGGGCCGAGTCGCACATGTCGACCGGTCTGCGCTCGGCCGAGACCCAGGCGCTCGACCACCTGCCCGACAGCGACGTGAAGGACGCGCTCCAGGCGATCCCGGAGGAATTCCGGATCGCCGTGTATCTCGCGGACGTAGAAGGCTTTGCGTACAAGGAGATCGCGGACATCATGGGTACTCCCATCGGTACGGTGATGTCCCGGCTGCACCGCGGCCGCCGGCAGCTGCGCGGCATGCTGGAGGATTACGCCCGTGAGCGCGGGCTGGTCCCGGCCGGCAGCGGGGCAGGGCAGGAAGCGAAGGGCTCGGGCTCATGAGCTGCGGCGATCCGCACGAAACCGAGTGTGGCGAGGTCCTCGACCACCTCTATGAATTCCTCGACAACGAGATGGCCGAGGGCGACTGCGCCAAGCTGCGCGTGCACTTCGAGGAGTGCTCGCCCTGCTTGAAGCAGTACGGGCTGGAGCAGGCGATCAAGGCGCTGATCAAGCGTTCCTGCGGCTGCGACGACACCCCGACGGACCTGCGCAGCAAGGTCCTGGCCAGGATCGACTCGATCCGGGCCGGGCAGCGCTCGGGCGAGCCGGTGGTGGTCGCCGTGGAGACGACCGTCGAGGTGCACGTCGAGGCGGCCCGTCCGGCGCCCAGACCGGTGCAGGCGCGCGAGGACGCGGGTGACGCGCCGGGCGTGCGCCCCGGTGCGCCGGTCGAGGCCGGAGCGCCGGCCGAGTAGTCCGGCGCAGCGGCCCGTACGGCCCGCCGGCGAGGGCGGTGCCGAGCGGTTCGGGCAGGGAGTTCAGCGGCCCCGGGAGCATGCGCTCCCGGGGCCGCTCCCGTTCTGCTCGCATGCGCCCTCACTCGTTCGAGTGAGTTGGCGGTGCGCCAACTGCGCCATTGCGCGATCATGCGTCCCCACGCCCGGACGGCGGCCTATCCTCCTGACGGACGCTCACCGCCGGTCAGCCCGGCGCGCTGAGGCAACAGGGCCCGGACGCGGGGAGGCCGAGATCGCTACCGACAGTGGAGGCGCGACCCTGCCGCGGGGGGCTGCGCGCTACCTGGTGGCCGTCCCGGTGGCGGCCCTGTGCTGCCTGCTGCCGCTGCTGCCCGAGACCGTCACGCCCGGGGTGCCGCGCTGGCTCGGACACCCGGCGGACTGGCCCAAGATCGGACTGCTCGGCTTCCTGCACGGCTGCTGGGAGTCGCTCGCCCAGGGCCTGCCCACCCCCTGCTCGATCCTGCTGCGCCGGCTGCTGCGCCGCCCCGCGCCCGCCGGACGGGTCCCCGCCCGCCCCGGGGCGAACGCCTTCTTCCCGGTGCTGTTCGCCGGGGTGCTGATGCTCCCGCCGGCCGCGGCCGCCCTGGTCGCCGCCCCCGCCGCCCTGCTCGGCGGCCCCACCGGCCCCGGCTGCCGAGGCCGCCAGCTGTTCAACGGCTCGCAGCTCGCGCTGTGCGCCTTCGCCTCCTCGGTCGCCTTCCACCTGCTGCACGGCCCGCAGCTGCTGCTCGGCTCCCGCTTCCCCGCCGCACTGCTGCCCGGCTTCGCCGCCGTCGGCGCGTTCTGCCTGGTCAACGGGCTGGTGGTGGGGGTGATGGTGGTGCTCAGCGAGAGCCGGCCGGTCACCGAGGTGCTCCGCGGGGCCTGCGCGGTGTGCGGGCTGCCGGTGCTGGTGCACGCGGCCGGCGGACTGATGGTCGCGGTGCTCTGGCAGGGCCCGTACGGGGCGTTCGCCGCCCTGCTGGCCCTGCTGCCGCTGTCCATCTCGGCCTGGGTCTTCGCCCAGGGCCAGCGCGAACGGGACGCCCACCAGGCCACCGTGCAGTCGCTGGTGCAGGCGGTGGAGATCAAGGACGCCTACACCCGGGGGCACAGCGAACGGGTCGGCCGCGCCTCGGTGCTGATCGCCGATCAGCTCGGCATGGAGCCCGAGCGGCTGCGCACCCTGCGCTTCGCCGGGATCCTGCACGACGTCGGCAAGCTCGGCGTGGCCACCGAGCTGCTGCGCAGAAACGGTCCCCTCGACGAGGACGAACGCCGCGCCGTGGAGGTCCACCCGGTGTACGGGTACGAGCTGGTGCGCGGGATCGACTTCCTCGGTGAGGCGCACGCCGGGATCCTGCACCACCACGAGCGGATGGACGGGCGCGGCTACCCGAGCGGACTGGCCGGCGAGCAGATCCCCGAGTTCGCCCGGATCATCTCCGTCGCCGACGCCTTCGACTCGATGACCTCCACCCGCTCCTACCGGCGCGGCCGCCCCGTCGCCGAGGCGGTGACCGAACTGGAGCGCTGCTCCGGCAGCCAGTTCGACCCGGTGATGGTGCGGGCGCTGATCGACGCGCTGGCCGTGCACGACTGGCAGCCGGTGGTGCACTCCGAGGACTGCGTACGGGCCGTCCCGGACATCCCGCTCGGGGTGCCCGAGCCGGTGCGGGCCGCGCCCGGACGGGTGCCCGCCCAGGGCGGGGTCCGCCCCGCGGCCGGGCAGCCGTGACCGGGCGCGCGGCCGGGGGCGGGGGCGGGGGCCGGGCCGAGGGCGGGGGCGGTTCGGGGCACGGGGTCGGGGCCGGTTCGGGGCACAGGAGCGGGCACGGGGCCGGTTCGGGGCGTGGGCGTGGGCGCACCGCGCGGGGTGTGCACGCGGCCGCCGCCGTCTTGGTGGTGCCGGCGTTCGGCGCGGTGGCGGTGCGGGGGATCGCCGAGCCGAGGGTCGCGCTGGCGTTCACCGCGCTGATCGCGCTCGGCGAATGCGTCCGGATCACCCTTCCGGGTGACCGTGAGCAGGCGCCCATCGGCGCGGCCGGCGCGCTGGCGTACGCCCTGCTCGGGCCGCTGCGCGGGGTGCCGACCGCGCACGGCACCCTCCAGGTCGTCGCGGTGACCGGGGTCGGCCTGCTGCTGGGCTGGCTGCCCGGGCTCGCCCTGCCGCACCGGCCGGGGCGCCCGCACCGGCGGCCGCCCTGGGCGGACCCGGCCCGGCGGGACAGCGCGGCCCGCCGGCTGCTCGCGGTCGGCTTCGCCGCTGCCGTGTTCCAGCCGCTCTACAACGGCGGCCTGGTCGACCGCTTCTCGCCCGAGGGGCCCGCCTACGGGGCCTTCCTGACCGCCGTCGCCGCGCTGGCCGCGCTCTGCGACGCGACGCTCGCGGCGCTGCTGCGCTCCTCGGGCCCGTCCTCGCCCGCCCGCCGTTCGACCGGAGGGCGGGCCGGGCGCAGCCGGGGGCACCTGCCCGGCGCCGCCCAGGGAGCCGTCGGCGACCGGCCACGGCGCGACGGGGCGTGCGCCCCGGCGGCGGCCCGCGGGCGGGAGCCCGAGGACGGGCCCGGGGCCGGCGGGCCGCGCTTCCCGGCCGCGCTGGAGGACGAACTGCGCTCGCTGTTCGGGATCGGCTCGGCGATCGTCGCCACCGGGATGCTGGTCAGCCTCGCGGCCGGCGAGGTCGGGCTGTGGGCGCTGCCGCTGTTCTGCACCCCGCTGCTGCTCGCCCAGGTCTCCTTCCGGCGGGCCGCCGCGGTGCGGGCCACCACCGGGCAGACCATCGCCAGCCTGGCCCGGGCCACCGAGGTCGCCGGGTACACCCCGCACGGGCACGCGCGCCGGGTCGCGGACACGGCGTGCGCGCTCGGCCGCGAGCTGGGGCTGGGCACCCGTGAGCTCGCCCTGCTGGAGTACGCGGCGCTGATGCACGACGTCGGGCAACTCTCCCTGGTCGAACCGGTGCCGGACGGCGCCACCGCGCTGCTGCCCGCCGTCGAGCAGCAGCGCATCGCCCGGCTCGGCAGCGAGGTGATCAGCCGCACCGGGGTGCCCCGGCAGGTCGCCGAGCAGGTCGCCCGACTGGCCGACCCCTGCCCCGGGCCGGTGGGCGGTGAGGGCCCGGTGCCGCTCGCCGCCCGGATCATCCGCGTCGCCAACGCCCACGACGACCTGCTCACCGCCGCCCGGGGGCGGGGCCTGGGCGAGGCGGTGGGGCGGCTGGAGGCGCTGGAGGTGCTGCGGCTGGGGCGCGGGCGGGTCTACGACGCCCGGGTGGTGGACGCCCTCGCCCGGGTCGGCGGGCAGGGGCGGGGCTGAGGGCCGGCTGCCGGGGGCGGGGGTCGGTGGGCAGGGTCGGGGCTGAGGGTCGGCCGCCGAGAGCGCCGTCCTCGCGAGGGGTGTGGTGGCGCCCGCCCGGGGGCCCGCCCGCCCGCCGGGGCGCGGCGGTGCGGTCGGGGCGCGGCCGGGCGGCGCCCGTCCGGGGTTGAGGAGGTGCGCTCCGACGGGCAGGCTGGGGAGGGGCGGCCCCAACCTCGGCGGTGGGGAGCGCGGGCGGGGGCGGGCGTGGTTGGATGCGGTCGTAGCGTGGAACACCGACCCGGAGCACCGGGACCCGGGCCCCGTCGAGGACGGGACGGGCCCGGCGGCAAGGGACTTGAGCGGACGACGACGGCAGGGACGAACGTGAGGATCTTCCACCGGGCACGGCACCGGCCGTCCGCCACCTGGCGGCAGACGACCGACCGGGCCTTCACGCTGATCGGCGACGGCCGCTACGAGGACGCCGGCGCCCTGCTGGTGATGGCCGCCGACCTGGAGCCCTGGCTGTCCGACTCCTGGTTCAACCTCGCCCTGCTGCACAAGTTCCGCCGCGACTGGGAGCAGGCCCGCTCGGCCGGCCTGCGCGCCGTCGCCCTGCTCGACCGCGAGCAGGGCGCCCCCGACTGGTGGAACCTCGGCATCACCGCCACCGCCCTCCAGGACTGGCCGCTCGCCCGCCGCGCCTGGCAGGCCTACGGGCTCAAGCTGCCCGGCGGCCCCGGCGGGGACGGCCCGGTCAGCCTGGAGCTGGGCACCACCCCGGTGCGGCTGTCCCCCGACGGCGAGTCCGAGGTGGTGTGGGGCCGGCGCCTCGACCCCGCCCGGATCGAGGTGCTGTCCATCCCGCTGCCCTCCTCCGGCCGCCGCTGGGGCGAGGTCGTGCTGCACGACGGCGCCCCGCACGGCGAACGGGTCACCGACGGCGTCGCCTACCCCGTCTTCGACGAGATCGAGCTGTGGGCGCCCTCCCCGGTGCCGACCTACGTGGTGCTGCTGCAGGCCGCCACCGCCGGCGACCGGGACGCGCTGGAACGGCTGGTCGCCGACGCCGGCTACGCCGCCGAGGACTGGACCTCCTCGGTGCGGCTGCTGTGCCGCGCCTGCTCGGAGAGCCGGATGGCCGCCGACGACGGGATCGTCGCCCACCACGACCCCCACGACGACGGCGACGCCGCCCACCCCGGGCACCTCAGCCACCTCAGCCAGGGCGGCGCGGCCGGGATGTCCTGGCTGGTCGAGCGCGAGTGCGGGCTCGCCGCCCCGGCCCACCTGGTCCGCTCCCTGCTCGACCGCTGGGTCGCGGCCGCCCCCTCGACCAGGGCCTACCGGGATCTCGAAGAGGTCTGCTGATCCCGCTGAGTACCCTGGTGAGGTACGCGTAGACCTATGGGAGCGGAAGACAATGGCGGAGCAGCACGACCACCAGCACGAGCACGACGTGGAGGGGGCGGCGCCCGAGGCCCCCGCGAAGGTGATCGGTGAGGAGCCCGACCTCACCAAGGGCACCGCGCGCCCGATCACCGTGGTCGGCAATCCCGTGCTGCACCGCGAGGTCAAGGACGTCACCGCGTTCGACGCCGAACTCTCCGCGCTGATCGACGACATGTTCCAGTCGATGTACGCCGCCGAGGGCGTCGGCCTGGCCGCCAACCAGATCGGCGTCGACCTCAAGGTCTTCGTCTACGACTGCCCGGACGACGACGGCGTGCGCCACATCGGCCACGTGATCAACCCGAAGCTGGAGGAGTACCCGGCCGACCGGCGCCGCGTGCTCGACGACAGCAACGAGGGCTGCCTCTCCGTCCCGACCGCCTACGCCGAGCTGCCGCGCCCGGACTACGCGGCCGTGACCGGCGTCGACAAGGACGGCACCCCGATCCGCGTCGAGGGCACCGGCTTCTTCGCCCGCTGCCTGCTGCACGAGACCGACCACCTGTACGGCACCCTCTACATCGACAAGCTGTCGAAGCGGGACCGCAAGGACGCCCTCAAGCAGATGGCCGAGGGCACCGCGAAGTACGCGACGGTGCCGAACGAGTAACGGCTGAGCGGTAGTCGGCGAAGGCCGGTGCGGATCTCCCGCACCGGCCTTCGGCGTTTCCGGGGGGCGTATCTTCCGAAACGCATTCCCTTTTCCCGAGGGATGTTGGAGGATTTCACACTGGCCCGAGGAGCCGTCCGGGCGGTATTCGGCAGTCGTCGGGGAAATCTTCGTGAACACGTTTCCCGGGTGGCGGTTCACATGGATTCCGGCCGCTCGGTGATCACATTTCGCCAACCCGCGTACGGGACTTGCGGAGCTCCCGCGCGGCAGCGGTAGTTTCAGGGCGCCGCAGCCCCACCAGGTGCACACGGCACTCCGGGTGAACTCCCCCCACCCGCCGTGCACCTCTGCGAATTCCCCCACATCCCCATGAACGCCCAGTCCGTGACCACTGCTGTGATGTGGAGGCAAGGCATGCGCGACGCCCTCCGGGACGAGCGCCCGACGGTGATTCCGTCGGGCGGGTACGAGGCACTTCCGTATTCCCGCCGCTGCCAGGAGATCTGGCGGCGCGGCGAGCACCTGCTCATCGGCGTCAGTTCCGGCAACAGCTATTTCAGCGCCCGGCGGATCACCGAACTCGTCCGGTGGGGGCGGGAGTTCTTCGAGCGGATCGACATCGTCTACGCCGACCTGCTCGTCGGCACCCAGTTCGAGACCTTCGGCTACGCCCCCGAGCAGGCCGAGCGCCGGGCCCGCAAGGAGGTCAAGGCCACCGCCCGCCGGATCGAGCGGGGCGTCGAGGAGGCCGGCCCGCGGGGCGACGTCCGGGACGTCCCGGACGTCCGGGTGCACGCCCTCTCCTCCTTCACCGGCGACCGCGCCTACCAGCGGCTGCACCGGCGGGCCGTCGACGCCCTGCGGACCGACCCGGAGTTCCGGGCGGCCGCCGAGGGCATGGCCCGCGGCTTCCTGGCCGCCCGGCTGGACGAGGGCCTCGCCCCCAGCGAACCCCAACTCGCTGCCGGTCTGCGGTACATCGCCGCCGAACTGCCGTTCTTCCTGGACACCCCGGCGCTGCTCGGCGTGCGCTCCTCGGTCAGCTGCTACCACCTGCAACTCCCGCTCACGCCCGTCCTGTTCGGCCGGGACGAAGGTCTGCGCGCCGCGGCGGGCCAGGCGTACGCGGTGATCCGGCCGGCTGCCGCGTCCTCCGTCGTCGAGGCCGTAGAAGCCGCTGTGCCCGCGTAGTCGACCGTCCGGACCGCCGAACTTCCCCGAGGAGCAACGCCCGTGAGCACGACCGTGACCGTGAACCACCCGCCGACCACCGACATCGCCTTCCCGCTCTCCCGCCGGGGCGACGTCCTGCCCGCCGAGGCGAACCGGCTGAGGGAGGAGACCCCGATCGCCAGGGTCCGTACCCTGACCGGCGATCCGGCCTGGCTGGTCAGCAGCTACGCGCTGGCCAAGCAGGTCCTGGAGGACGAGCGGTTCAGCCTCAAGGACACCGCCAACCCCGGCGTCCCCCGCCAGTACGCGCTGACCATCCCGCCCGAGGTGGTCGACAACATGGGCAGCATCAACAGCGCCGGACTGCGCGACGCCGTCATGAGGACCCTCTCCCCACGGGCCGACCGCGCCCTCGACGGCTGGCTCCAGGCCGAGGCCCACCGGCTGATCGACGTACTCACCGCCCAGGGCGCCCCCGGCGAACTCCGCGACGGCTTCGCCGACCCCTACTCCGCCGCACTGCACTGCCGACTGCTCGGCATCCCGGCCGAGGACGGGCGGCGGCTGATGGCCGGTGTCGACCTCGCCTTCCTCACCAGCCCGGTGCCCTTCGCCGGTGCGGTCCCCAACTGGTACAAGGACCTCGGCCACGTGCTCGGGCGGTTGAACGCCGATCCGGAACCGGTGGACGGCCTGCTCGGCCGGTTCGCCGCGCTGCGCCGTTCCCCGGACGTCGCGGACCGGGTCGGCGACGAACTGCTCGCCACCGTCGCGCTGTCGCTGTTCGGCGCGGGAGCGGTGTCGACCTCGGCGTTCCTGCTGAACGCGGTCGTCTACCTGTGCGAGCGGCCCGAACTCGCCGACCGGCTCCGGCGGGAGCCGGCGCTGATCGGGCGCGCGGTGGACGAGTTGCTGCGGGTGAACCTGTCGATCGGCGACGCCCTGCCGCGGCTCGCGCTCGCGGACGTCCCGGTGGGCGGGGTGCTGGTGAAGGAGGGCGAACTCGTGCTCGTCCTGGTCGAGGGCGCCAACTACGACCCGGCGGTCTTCCCGGATCCGGAGCGGATCGACTTCGACCGGCCGAGCAACCCGCACCTCGCCTTCGGCGCGGGCCGGCACTTCTGCCCGGCCTCGGCGCTCGGCCGCACCCACGCCGAGATCGCCCTCACCGCGCTCGTCGAACGGCTCCCGGGCCTGCGGCTCGCCGTTCCCGCCGACCAGCTGGCCTGGCGGCCGGGGTTCATCAAGCGGCTGCCGGAGCGGCTGCCGGTGGTGTGGTGAGCCGAGGGCCTTCGGGGCCGGTACGGACCCGTCCGTACCGGTCCCGTCGGTATCGGCCCCGTCGGTATCGGCCCCTGCGCCGTTCGGTCACACCAGGAGCCACTCCGGGCCGTAGGTGAAGCGGGGGTCGGCCGGGAGCTCGACGTCGACGATCTGCTGGGCGGTGTCGCGCAGTTGGCCCATCAGGCCGATCGCGGTGCCGAGCTGGGACGGGTCGCCGCCCCAGGCGCGTTCGAGGGCGTGCAGCATGGCGCTGTCGTGCTGGTTGAAGGCGTCCAGCAGCCCGGCGGTGGGCCCGTCGCGCGAGTTGGGGTCGCCCTGGCGGGGCCAGCCGCCCTTGGGGACCCGGGCGACCGGGAAGGTGTCCGGCAGCGGGACGTCGGCGCCGGCGAACTCCCACGTCTTCGTCGTGGGGTTCTGGACGAGCTTCCGGCCGACGGCGATCTCCTGGAAGGCGTAGTAGTGGGCGAGTTCGCCCGGGGCACTGGGGAACGGGTCCTCCGGGGAGGCGGGCGTACGTGGGGAAGACGTTGGCGATGCGCTGGTAGAAGGCGCCGATCGTGTTGCCGTCGGCGGCGTAGGCGAGCGGGTTCTCGGGCTTCTCGATGCCGGTGCGGCCCGGGAGTTCAGTCGGACGGGCGGCGCGCGGTGGCCGTCGACGCGGTCGCTAGCGCGGGGCGGCTCGGACGGATGTGGCGTCGAGGGCTGCCTCGTTGACGGGTGTGGCGTCGAGGGCCGGGGCGATGGCGGTGAAGGCCTGGTCGGTCAGGGCGGCCGGGTCCGCCGTTCCGCCGCTCGCGCTCCAGCACTGGAGCACGACGTCGAAGGCGGTCAGGGCCATTCCCGCGGCCATCCGGGGGCGGAGTCCGGCCGCGGCGTCCACTCCCAGCCGGTCGGCGAGTTCGGCGGCCAGCTCCTCCCGCCACTGCGACTGGTGCTCCAGGAGGCGGGCGCGCAGCGCGGGTGTGCCGAGGATCAGCCGGACCACGCGCAGGGTTTGCTCGGAGTGGCCGGCGCACGCGTCGACGGCGGCCCAGACGGTGTGCCGCAGGGCGGTGGAGGGGCTCTCCCCGGCGGGCCGTGCGGCGAGTTCGGCGCGCATGCCGTCGCCCAGCTCCGCGAGGAAGCGGACGACCACGTCCTCCTTGGAGGCGAAGTAGCGGAAGAACGTCCGCTTGGACATGCCGGTGGCGGCGGCGATCTCGTCGACCGTGACCGCGTCGAACCCGTGCTCGGCGAACAGGCCCAGTGCGGCCCTGGTCAGTTCGTCGGCGACGAGCCGGCGCTTGCGCTCGGCCAGGCTCGGGGCGGGGAGGGTGGTCATCCCGTGATGCTACACGCGGGGCCGTTCCTGGCGCATGGAGTCGCACTTGACACTTGGTGACATGAGCGGCAGCGTGTGTCGCATGACGAAGCCTCAAGCGTGGAACGCCGACCGGATCCCGGACCAGACGGGGCGACTCTTCGTCGTCACGGGTGCCAGCAGCGGCCTCGGGCTGGCGACCGCCCGCGCCCTCGCCCACCGGGGCGGCCGGGTCGTCCTCGCCGTCCGCGACGAGGCCAAGGGGCGGCGCGTCGCCGCGGAGATCACCGCCGAGCGCCCGGGGGCGTCCCTGGAGGTGCGGCGCCTCGACCTGGCCGACCTCGACTCCGTCCGCGCCTTCGCCGAGCGGCTGCGCTCCGACGGCCTCCGCCCGGACGTCCTCGTGAACAACGCGGGTGTGCTGGCCCCGCCGCGCACGCTCAGCGCGCAGGGGCACGAGCTCCAGTTCGCGGCCAACCACCTCGGACACTTCGCGCTCACCGGCCTGCTGCTCGACCTGCTGGCCGGCGGGACCGACCCCCGGGTGGTCACCGTGAGTTCGGCCAACCACCGGCAGGGGCGGTTCCACTTCGACGACCTCATCGGCGAGCGCGGGTACTCGCCGATGGGGCGCTACAACCAGTCGAAACTGGCCAACGCCGTCTTCGGCCGGGAGCTCCACCGGCGTCTCACCGCCGCAGGCAGCCCGGTCCGCAGCCTGCTCGCCCACCCCGGGTACGCGGCCACCGGCATCCAGGCGGGCTCGGTCGGCCCGGTGAAGCTGCTCTTCGGCCGCCTCCTGCGCCCGCTCGCCCAGACCCCGGACCGGGGCGCGCTGCCCCAACTCTTCGCCGCCACCGCCCCGGACGCCCTCGGCGGGCAGTTCATCGGCCCGGGCGGGATGGGGGAGCTGCGCGGCGCCCCGAAGGTCGTGCGGCTCGCCCCGAGGGCGACCGACGCCGAGACGGCGCGGCGGCTCTGGGAGCTCTCGGAGCGGCTGACGGACGTCCGCTTCGCGCTCTGACGGAGCAATTTTCGCCCTGCGGGGGCGAGTCGGGCGGCGCGCAGGAAGTCGGGCCGGCCGACTTCCTGCGCTGGTGGGGGATTCGGCTCCGCTGTCGGAGGGTGGGTCTAGCGTGCCCGGCAAGATCATCGGCAGGTTCGCCGGGGTCGGGCGGAGCGATCGTGCGGGGGTGTGTCCTGGTGGGCTGGTGGGAGCGGAAAGCGGAGGAGGAGCGGGCCCGGTGGGTGCTCGATCCGCTGGTGGGGGTCGGGCCGCTCCGGTTCGGGATGAGCCCCGACGAGGTCAGGGACGTCCTTGGGGAACACCCTTCCCCGGTGCAGAGCACCCAGGACCGGGTGTGCTGGCAGGGGTACCACCACGGTACGGGCGTGACCGCGATCTACGGGCCGGACGAGCGGCTGGCGGCGGTGGCGGTCGACGCGAACACCGGACCACTGGTGCGGCTGCGAGAGGTGGAGCTGATCGCCCGGGTGCCGTCCGAGGTCCGGGCTGAGGTCCACGCGCTCGCCGGCCGGGAGGGCGTTCCGGTCGGGGTGAACTGGAGCGGCGATCCGGAGGTCGCGGCCTGGGGCGTGTCCATGGGCGCCGATCAGGAGTGGGGCACGTCGCCCGACGGGTACCTGGAGCGGCGGGACGCGATGCTCACCGGTGCCCTGCTCGTCGGCCCTGAGCTGGCCGAGGACCCGTACGGGGCCGAACCGGTGCTCGCCTGGCGCGACGTCCGCAGGCTGGAGACGAACTCCGGCTCCTGGCCGGTGACGTCCGACCAGAACCGGCCCCGCTGGGACTGGACGCCGCTGGAGCGGGTCGGCCCGCTGCGGTTCGGGATGCGGCCGAGGCAGGTGGCGGCCGCGTTGGGCGGTGAGACGCCGGCCGCCCGGCGGGGGTGGGGCTACCAGTCGATGCGGCACTACGGGGCCCGGCAGTGGATCCTGTCGGAGGACCAGTTCGACCGGGCCGGAGTGACCGCGCACTACTGGTACCAGCAGGGGTTTCCCACCCTGGCGGCCGTGACCGTGAACGGCCGTACCGGGCCGCAGCTGGAGTTCGAGGGCCTGCCGCTGATCGGCCGGACGGTCTCCGAGGTCGATGCGGCCCTCACCCGGTACGTCGAGAGCCATGACGGGACGCTGCTCATCGGCTGCGACGGAGACCTCGGGCCGGACGGCTCCGGCATGTCCGTGCGCGCCACCAGGGCCGGGGACACCGTGGTGAGCGGTGCCCGGTTCCATGCGGAGGACTGGGACGACCACGGCTGACCCGGTGCGGTGCGGTGTGGCGTTGTGTGGTGCACGGGAAGTCGGCCCGGCCGACTTCCTATGCAGGGGGCAGGGCGGCGCTGGTGGGGGACTCGGCTCCGCCGTCGGAGGGTGGGTCCAGCGAGGGTGTGGCGTGGTGATCTGGTGGAAGCGGAAAGCGGAGGCGGAGCGGGCCCGGTGGGTGCTCGACCCGCTGGTGGGGGTCGGGCCGCTGCGGTTCGGGATGAGTCGTGAGGAAGTCGAGTCGGCCCTGGACCAGGTGGTCCCCGACCCCGCGTGGGACAGGGGCGGAAGCGCGCCCTGGCAGGAGTACCGTGACGAGGGCGTGACCGTGTTCTACGGGCCGGGGTCGCGGTTGGTCGCGGTGGCGATCGATGCCCTGTCCGGTCCGCTGGTGCGGCTGCGGGGCGTCGAGCTGATCGCCCGCGTCCCGTCCGAGGCTCGCGTGGACCTCCTCGAAGTCGCCCGTCAGGAAGGGCGGTCGGTCGGGGTCAACCGTGGTGGTGACCCGGAGGTGGCCGGATGGGGCGTCTCGATGGGGGCGGACCAGGAGTGGGGGCGGGCGGCGGAGGGCCATAACGAACGGAGGAACCGGGCGATCACCACCGCCCTGCTGGTTGGGCCCGAGCTGGCAACGGATCCGTACGGGTCCGAGCCGGTCGTCCGATGGCGCGGCGTTCGGAAGGTGGGGGCGAAAGCCGGGGCGTGGCTGTCGACTTCGGGGCGGGAGCGGCCCCGCTGGGGTTGGACGCCGATGGAGAGCGTCGGTCCGCTCCGGTTCGGTATGAGCCCGTCGCAGGTGGCGGCCGCACTGGGCGGCGCGGCGCCGGCAGCCCGCGAAGGGGCCTATCCCCGGTCCTGGCCCTCGGTCCCGCCCGAGGCCGGGCAATGGCGCTTGCACGAGGACGTCTTCGAGGAAACGGGGGTGACCGCCCACTACGGGTACTGGGCAGACGTCCCAGTGTTGGGCGCCGTGACCGTGCACGGGCTGACCGGACCGCAGATCGAGTTCGAGGGCATCCCGCTGATCGGCAGGCCGGTCGCCGATGTCGACGCGGACATCATCCGCCACATCGAGGATCGGGGCGCGGGCCTGCGCCTCACCTGTGCCGGAGACCAGGGGCCGGACGGCACCAACATGTACGTCCGAGCTGTCAGGGCCGGGGACACCATGCTCAGCGAGGCCCGGTTCTGCGTGGAGGAGTGGTGGGAGGAGTAGGCCGCACGTGCTGCGCGGGAAGTCGGCGGGGCCGACTTCCTGTGCAGGCTGTCCCTACTGCTGAGGCATCGGCTCCAGGACGAAGCCGCGGAGCGGCACGTCATCGGTGGGCGGGCCGTAGGTGGGTCCCTCGGGCGTTGCCTGTTGCCTGCGGTAGCAGGCAACCAGCTCTGCGTACCGGGGATCGATCCACTCTTCCATTCGTGGTGCCTCCTGTCGGTCGCTCGGCAGCGTACGCCGCTCAGGCCACCTTCGGCTTGTGGCAAGGGTGTTCGGGCTTCGGCATCGGCTTGACCGGGCCGTCCTTGGCGGGGGCGTGCTGGCAGCCAGCGGCGACGGTCACCAGGCTGTCGTCGTCGGGAGCCCGCCACAGGTCCAGGTCGATGTCGAAGTCGGCCGCGCGGATGGCGGCCTGCGTGTGTCGGAGGATGCTTGGGTCGTAGTTCTCGGTGCCGTTTTCCATGACGGGAAAGCGGTTCGGTCGCCCCGGCCCGGCGTGTACGCCGGGCCGGGGCGGGGAGTTCAGGGGCGGTGGCGGGTGGTGATGGTGAGCGGGTGGGCGGTCCAGTCGATGGTGTCGCCGAGGTAGAGGGTGATGGACCAGCGGCCGCTGCGGGCGAGCGAGTGGGCGACGCCGGTGCCGCCGCCCGGGCCGATGCAGAGGCGGAGGAAGTCCCGGTGGGCGGCCCGGACGGGGTGTCGGCGGACATGCTCCCAGAGGACGGGGAGCGCGTGGTCGAGGCTGGGGAAGACGGTCGGCAGCATGATGCCCGCGATCCCGGCTCGGACCGGCTTCACGCGGCGGCCTCGGCGGCGGGCGCGGTGATGTGGCACCAGATGAACTTGCCGATGCCGCCCCTGCGCGGGCAGCAGCCCCACTGGGAGGCCAACTCCTGGACGAGGAGCAGGCCCCGGCCGCAGTCGGAGGTGAGGGAGGCGGGCCGGAGCGAGGGCTTCTCGCTGTCCGCGTCGTGCACCTCGATGCGGAGCGTGGTGGGGGAGGGGAGCTGGAGGCGGACGAAGATCAGGCGGTCGCGCGGGGTGCGGGTGTGGGTGACCGCGTTGGTGACGAGTTCGCTGAGGAGCAACTCCCCGGTGGGGAGCAGGGGTTCGGCGGAGGGGTGGGGGAGGAGGAAGGAGCGGAGCTCCTGGCGGGCGTTGCGGGGGGACTTGGGGTGCCGGGGGAGCCAGCAGGTCTGTTCGCGCATGGCAGGGCCACCTCTGGAGTGTGCAGGTGAGAGCGCTGGAGAAGGCATGGGGATGCCCGGTGAGAGCCCGCCATGATCACTGTGTGTCGCTCGGCGAGCTACGTTTAGTAGCATCCTCCTGGGGACTTCTAAAGTGCAAGTCCCCACTTTGGAAGTGATCAAAGATTGTTGTCGGTGCCGCAGGGGGGCAGACTGGCAACTCACAGAAGTGGGGAGGTCGCGGCGGTGCCTGTGAACAGGAATCCGACGGTTCGGCAGCGGCGGCTGGCCCGAATGCTCAAGGAGCTGCGAGTAGGGGCTGATCTGACGATCGCGCAGTCGGCGCGGCAACTCGATTGCGCGGAGAGCAAGATCAGTCGAATCGAGGCAGCCCAGTCTGGCATTCGACTGGTGGACCTTCGGCTGCTGCTCGACCTGTACGGGGTGAAGGATCCGGAGACGCGGGGCCGGATGGAGGCTCTGTCGAGAGAAGGCCGTTTGCGTGGATGGTGGGATCGATACTCGGACACGCTCTCGCCGCTCTACGCTGACTACATCGCGCTGGAGTCCGACGCATCGGACATGTACAGCATTCAGACCCTGTTGGTGCCCGGGATCTTGCAGACCGAGGACTACACCAGGGCCGTCGTGCGGGCGCAGATAGAGGATGCGACGGCCGAGCAGGTCGAGACGCTGACGAAGGTTCGCCAGGAACGTCGGTCGGTTCTGACGAGGGACGTGCCGTTGCGGGTGTGGGCTGTGCTCTCCGAGTCAGTGCTCAAGCATCAGGTGGGTGGCCCGGTGGTCATGCGCGAACAGCTTGAGTTCCTCGCGGCTTCGGCTGAGCGCCCCAACATCAACGTCCAGGTCCTGCCAGAGGCGTCGGAGATTCACGCGGCGCTCTTCGGGCCGGTCACCATCCTCGGTTTCCCAGAGGTGACCGAGACGGATGTGGTGTACGTCGACAGCCTTCTCAGCACCTTGTACATCGAGGAGCCGGAGGAAGTCTTCAAGTACGCGAATCTGTTCCGTCGCGCGTTGGCGGAGTCGCTGCCCCGCAGTGAATCGATCGCGCTCATCGGGCGCATGGCGAGCGGGAAGGTCTGAGGATTGTGAACGAGCTCTCGGGACTTGTGTGGCGCAAGTCCTCGTTCTCCGGGGCGCAGAGTGAATGCGTGGAGGTGGCCGACGGTGTGATCGGCCTCGTGCCGGTCCGGGACTCGAAGGACCCAGCTGGGCCGGTGCTCTTCTTTCCGGCCGGGGTGTGGGCGTCGTTCGTGGCCGGGGTCAAGGGTGGGGAGTTCTCGGCCGAGTAGAGGAGCGGTGGTGCCCCGGGTGGGGCACCACCGCTTTCTCACGTGAGGTTGTCGGTCCAGAAGAACACTGTCCGCAGGACGATGCCCGGGGCGCCGGCGCCGAAGGCGAGGACCATGGCCTGGCCGACGGCCACGTCCGTCGGGTCGATGGCCTGGGACCAGGTGACCTCGGCGTGGAGGCCCGGGATGCTGCTGCCCGGGGCGTAGGAGCGGAACGAGCCCTGGGCGTGGGCGATGACGGCGCCGTTGCGGCGCAGTTCGGCCTTGCGCAGGCTGGTGGCCCGGAGTTCGTAGGTGCGGTCGCCCAGAACGGCCGTGCGGGTGCGGGACTTCCGGGTCGTCGGCACGTTGTGGCCGTTGACGTTGATCGCGCCGTGGTCGCGGTCGGGCACCACCGTGACGGTGGGCATCCCCGCCCCCTGGACCCGCGCCACGACGGACGGCCAGCGGTCATGACTGATCTGTATCGGTCCGAACGGGCCTTCGATCACGCGTTGTTGGAGCTTGGGCATTCCTGAGTCACTCCCCCGTGAACCGACAGCGGAGCTGCCGTGGTGGCAGCTCCGCTGTCGTGCTGAACGTCGTCGATCTAGTTGATCTAGAAGTCGTCGTCGAAGGCGACGGTGCCCTCGACCGCGACCTGGTACGCCGACACGCGGCGCTCGAAGAAGTTGGTCAGCTCCTGGACGTTCTGGAGCTCCATGAAGCCGAACGGGTTGGTCGACCCGTACCGGATCGGCATCCCGAGCCGCGCGAGGCGCTGGTCCGCAACCGCCTGGAGGTACTCGCGCATCGAGGCGGTGTTCATGCCGGGCAGGCCGTCGCCGCACAGGTCCTGGGCGAACTGGAGCTCGGCCTCGACGGCCTCCTCCAGCATCTCGGTGACCTGCTTGGCCATCTCGTCGTCGAAGAGGTCGGGCTCCTCCTCGCGGACGGTGTCGACCACGGAGAACGCGAAGTCCATGTGCATGGACTCGTCGCGGAACACCCAGTTGGTGCCGGTGGCCAGGCCGTGCAGCAGACCGCGCGACCGGAACCAGTACACATACGCGAAGGCGCCGTAGAAGAACAGGCCCTCGACGCAGGCCGCGAAGCAGATCAGGTTCAGGAGGAACGCGCGGCGGTCCTCCTTGGTCTGCAGCGAGTCGATGTGGTCGACCGCGTTCATGTACTTGAAGCAGAACTGGGCCTTCTGGTGGATGGAGGGGATGTTCTCCACCGCGGCGAAGGCCGCGTTGCGGTCCTCCGGGTCCGGAAGGTAGGTGTCCAGCAGCGTCAGGTAGAACTGGACGTGCACGGCCTCCTCGAACAGCTGGCGCGACAGGTACAGCCGCGCCTCCGGGGAGTTGATGTGCTTGTAGAGGCTCAGCACCACGTTGTTCGCGACGATCGAGTCACCGGTCGCGAAGAACGCCACCAGGCGGCCGATCATGTGGCGCTCGCCCTCGCTCAGCTTCGCCAGGTCGGCGACGTCCGAGTGCAGGTCCACCTCCTCGACGGTCCAGGTGTTCTTGATCGCGTCGCGGTACCGGTCGTAGAACGACGGGTAGCGCATCGGGCGCAGGGTCAGCTCGAAGCCGGGGTCGAGCAGCATCTTCTGGCGATCGTCGGACATTACTGGCAGGCCTCGCAGGACTCGGGGTTCTCCAGGGAGCAGGCCAGTGCGGCCTCTTCCTCGGGGGTGAGGGTCGGGGTGTTCACCGGCACCGGCGTACCAGCGGCGGTGCGGGCGGCACCCGAGGCGGCCTGGGCGATCCGGGTCGCGGGGCGCGAGCGCAGGTAGTAGGTGGTCTTGAGACCGACCTTCCACGCGTAGGCGTACATCGAGCTGAGCTTGCCGATGGTCGGCGCCGCCATGAAGAGGTTCAGCGACTGGCTCTGGTCCAGGTACGGCATACGGGCCGCGGCCAGGTCGATCAGCGCGCGCTGCGGCAGCTCCCACGCGGTGCGGTACAGCGACCGGACCTGCTCCGGCAGCCAACCGAGCTCCTGGACGGAGCCGTTGGCGTCGCGCAGGGCGTCGCGGGTCTGCTGGTCCCAGACGCCGAGCTCCTTGAGCTCGCGCACCAGGTACGGGTTGACCTGGAGGAACTCGCCCGAGAGCGTCTCGCGCTTGAACAGGTTGGACACCTGCGGCTCGATGCACTCGTAGACGCCGGCGATGGAGGCGATGGTCGCGGTCGGGGCGATCGCGAGCAGCAGCGAGTTGCGCAGGCCGGTCTCGGCGATGCGGGCGCGCAGCGTCGTCCAGCGGTCGGTCCACTCCGGGGCGGCGCTCGGGAAGTGGTCGATGTGCAGCTCGCCGCGGGCGGCGCGGGTTTCGCCGTAGGCCTCGTGGCGGCCGAGCTGCTCGGCCAGATCGGCGGAGCGCTCGTAGGCGGTGAGCATGATGCGCTCGGCGATCAGCGTGGACAGCCGGGCGGCCTCGGCGGAGTCGAAGTCGATCCGCAGCTTGAAGAAGACGTCCTGGAGGCCCATCACGCCGAGGCCGACCGGCCGCCAGCGGGAGTTGGAGGTGCCGGCCTCGGTGGTCGGGTAGAAGTTGATGTCCACCACGCGGTCGAGGAAGGTCACGGCGGTGCGGACGGTGGCGTCGAGGCGCTCCCAGTCCATGGCGCCGAGCAGGTCCTCGACGGACGCGCCCTCGGCCACGTGCGCGCCGAGGTTGACCGAGCCCAGGTTGCAGACGGCGGTCTCGGAGTCGTCCGTGACCTCCAGGATCTCGGTGCACAGGTTGGAGGAGTGCACCGTGCGGCCGGGCAGCGCGGTCTGGTTGGCGGCGCGGTTGGAGGCGTCCTTGAAGGTCATCCAGCCGTTGCCGGTCTGCGCGAGGGTGCGCATCATGCGGGCGTAGAGGGTCTGCGCCGGGATGGTGCGGACGGCCTTGCCGGCCAGCTCGGCCTTGAGGTAGGCCTCGTCGAAGTCGGCGCCCCACAGGTCGACCAGCTCGGGGACGTCGGCGGGGGAGAACAGCGACCAGTCGGCGTTGGCGTTCACGCGGCGCATGAACTCGTCCGGGATCCAGTGGGCCAGGTTGAGGTTGTGCGTGCGGCGCGCCTCCTCACCGGTGTTGTCGCGGAGCTCCAGGAACTCCTCGATGTCGGCGTGCCAGGTCTCCAGGTAGACGCAGGCCGCGCCCTTGCGGCGGCCGCCCTGGTTGACGGCGGCGACCGAGGAGTCGAGGGTGCGCAGGAACGGGACGATGCCGTTGGACTTGCCGTTGGTGCCGCGGATCAGGCTGCCGCGCGAGCGGATGCGCGAGTAGGACAGGCCGATGCCGCCGGCGTGCTTGGAGAGGCGGGCGATCTGCGCGTAGCGGTTGTAGATCGAGTCCAGGTTGTCCAGCGGCGAGTCCAGCAGGTAGCAGCTGGACATCTGCGGGTGCCGGGTGCCGGAGTTGAAGAGCGTCGGCGAGGAGGTCAGGTACTCCAGGCGGCTCATCAGGCCGTACAGCTCGGACACCTCGCGCACCGACTGCTCGGAGTCGCCGACCGCCAGGCCGCAGGCGACGCGGAGCAGGAAGTGCTGCGGGGTCTCGATCACCTTGCGGGTGATCGGGTGGCGCAGCAGGTAGCGGGACTGGACGGTGCGCAGGCCGAAGTACTCGAAGCGGTCGTCGCCCTTGGTGTCGACGAGCGCGTTCAGGGCGTCGGCGTGCTTGGCGACGAAGGCCGCGGTGGTGTCGCCGATCAGGCCCTCGGCGTGGCCGACGGCGATCGAGGCGGAGAAGGAGACCGAGCCCTGGCTGTTCGCCTCGTCGACGATCTCCAGGGCGAGCAGGCGGGCGGCCAGCTTCGAGTACTGGGGGTCCTCGGCGATCATCGACGCGGCGGCGTCCACGGCCAGACCGCGCAGCTCGGCGAAGTCCGAGCCGGCGTGGCGGCCGCGCAGCGCGGCGGCGGCGACATGGCCGGGGTCGACCTCGGTGAGGTCGGCGCTGCGGTCGGTGAGCAGCCGCAGGAGAGCACCGCCGGGGTCGGAGACCGTCGGGTCGGTGAAGGCGGTACCGGAGCCCTGGGCGGGCAGGGTGACTGAGGCAGCGGTGGTCAAGGCGCTCTCTCCTGGCGGCGATCGTGCGGCGGTGATCGGGGTCACCCGGGCCGATCTGGGCAGGGGAGCACGGCGCGAACGCAAAAAGCGTCGCGCGAGGTGTCTCCCCGGCCCGCCCGCGAGGCCCGGAGGGGTGGTGCTGGTGCTTGGCGCGGCCTCTGCGGGAGGGCCGTGGCGCACGCTGTTCGGCAGGTACTCGGACTCGCGGTACGGCTGCTGGAGCCGCCCGCACACCGCTGCGGGGCAGTCCCGGATTCCCACCGGGTTCCCCTGCATCGACAGCAGAAGCGAGCATACATGTAGTGGTGTCTCCTCGATGCGACACCACATGTAGTACGGCGTGGTGTGTTGTCGCGATGACGGGTTGTGCCCGGGCCGGTGGCGGTTCGTGGACGTCCGAGGCCCGGAACCACGCTCCGGACGTGTCGCGGCCGCCCGCCGGACACCCCGGATCCGGGTGCCGGACACCCGGGCCCGGCGCGCCGGGCGTCCTGGTTTCGATACGGAACGGTCACCGGGCCGAGGGACGGTGCGGGTGATGCCCTACGATCTGGGCGCATGAGCGACGGAACTGGTGTACCTGGGCACGGGCCGCAGGGGACGCCTCCCGCCGGGCCGGGGGGCGCACAGAATCAGCAGCCGGTGGGGCCGGGTCCGGTACCGCCGCCGGGCGGTGGTTTCGGCCCGCCGCCGGCCTCGTACGGACCGGTGGCGCCGGCGGCGCAGCCGTTCTCCCAGCCCGTCCCGCCGGTGCCCCAGCCGGCGCCCCAGCCGGTTCAGCCGCCGGCTCCGCAGCCGCAGTGGCAGCAGGCCCCGCAGCAGCCGGGTCCCCCGCAGCAGCCGGTTCCCGCGCAGCAGCCGGTGCCGCCGCAGCGCGTCGAGCCGGACTGGGCGGCGCTGGCGGACCGCAACGAGGCCGACGGCAGGCGCAAGCGCCGGGTGAGGATCATCGGCGGCGCGGTGGCCGTCGTCCTGGTGGGTGGTCTGGCCGCGGGCGGAGTGCTGCTGTTCGGCAAGAAGGACGACCCGGCCAAGCCCGGTGGCGGTGCGGTCGCGTCCGCGTCCGTCTCGGGCAAGCCGACCCCCGGCCCGTCGAACGGCGGCCCGTCGACCCCAGGCCCGTCGAACGGCGGTGCGGCCGCGGGAGGGCAGCCGGACGACCCGTCGAAACCGATCTGGGAGGTCGCCACCGACCCGGCGCCGCAGGACGCGGGGGCGCTGTTCTCCGCGCTGCAGGTGACGGTCAACGGCGTGTCCTGGAACCGGACCGTGGTCGCGCTGGACCAGCCCTGCTGGGACGGCAACTCCACCACCGGCGGGCTCGGCAAGGTCCTCGGCGACCAGGGCTGCCAGAAGGTGCTCCGGGCGACGTACGTCTCCGGCGACAGCGCGGTGACCGTCGGCGTCGCGGTCTTCGACCACAAGATCCAGGCCGAGACGGCGATGAAGAACTACGCCGGGCAGCTCAAGGGCCTGCCCGCGCCGGGCGGCCCGGCGTTCTGCGCCAACCCCGGCTGCACCGGCACGCACAGCAGCCTGGGCCGGTACGCCTACTTCACCGTCGAGGGCTCGGCGAAGGGCGGCAACGCCCCTGACGCCGCCGCGACCGCGGCGTCCGCCGGGTTCGCCGAGCACGTGAAGGGCCAGCTGCTCCAGCGGGCCAAGGCGGCGGGCTCGGCCACGCCGGGTTCGCAGGGCACTCCGGCGGCCGCCGCGACCGGCTGACCCGCGGTGACACCCCGGTCCCGGCGGACCCGTTCGCCGGGACCGGGGGAGTGTGGCAGGCTCTCGTCGGAGTCATTCGTACGCGTGTTCCGGTTGCGTCCGCGGGGGTCGGCGCCGGCGAGAAACCGGAGGAGCGGTCGTGGCCCTGCCCAGAGTCCTGCGCGGTAGGCCGGCCGTGCTGGCCGCGGCCGGCATCGTGGTCGCCGCCGGCAGTCTCGTGCTGCTGGACCGCGACGACCGGACCGACGTCGGACCGCCCGTCCGGGTACCGGTGTCGGTCGGCGCCCCCGGCCGCACCCTGCCGCCGGACGTGGGCCGGGACCTGCTGGCCCGGGACCCGCAGGCCTCGCCGAACGCCCGTGCCGTCCAGCAGTTCCTCGCGGACCTGGAGGCCCAGGCCCGCACCGGGCACAGCGGCGGCACGGTGATCGGCCAGCACGTCGAGGCGCACAACGAGCGCAACAACCCCGAGTACGGCGACTACCGGGGCACCAAGCAGGTCGGTTACTACTACAAGAAGGCCGCCGACATCACCGGCCGCCTGCCCGGCTTCATGGAGACCGACCTCGGCCCCGGCTACGGCCAGAACGCCTGGGGCGTCGGCAACCCGCGCTCCTACTCGGCCGGCCGCTGGCCCACCTGCCGCACCGGCTGGCAGTACACCGACGACGCCGTCGACCTGATGACCGCCGTCTGGTCCGGCCACCCGCGCGCCGACGACGGCACCTACGACGGCTCCGGCGTCCAGCAGAACTGCGACGGCAGCACCACCGAACTCCCGGACAACGGCGGGGCCCCGGCCGGGATCGTCGGCATGTCCTTCCACGAGCCCTACCCCGGGTCCGCCGTCAAGTCCTTCGACCGGGTGCTCTGTTCGAACTCCCCGGCGGCCAAGGACCCGGGCTGGTTCGGCCGGGTCGTGGACGCCGGGGGCGACACCCCCGAGTACCGCGCACTCGTCACCGACCTGTCCTACCTGGCCGACCACCTGGAGTACCTGGCCGCCCACGACGTGCCGGTGCTGCTGCGCCCCTACCACGAGATGAACGTCCAGGACTGCGCCAGCCGGTTCTGGTGGGCGGGCCAGAAGCCGGCCGACTACCAGGCGCTGTGGCGGATCACCTACAAGTACCTGGTGGAGACCAGGGGCCTGCACAACCTGCTGTTCGTCTGGACACCGGTGTCCTGGGACGGCGCCCCGGGCGTGGACCCGTGGGACTACTACCCGGGCTCCCAGTACGTCGACGTGGTCGGGGTGGACGACTACAGCGGCAGCCCCGCGCACCCGATCGGCACCGGCGAGGTCTGGACCAAGCGCTACTACGACGGGCTCGCCGCCTACCACAAGCCGAGGATGCTCGCCGAGTCCTTCGCCGTGCCGGTCAACTCCCGCCAGCCGGACACCCTCGGCCGCACCCCCTGGACGATCTGGACGGTCTGGGGGCAGTCCCTCACCTCCGACAACCTGGCCCCGGACCAGCCGCGCAACTCCGGAGCGGACGTCAACGCCACCTACCACAGCCCGTTGGCGATCACCGGCGGCTCCGGACCGTCCGGCGGGAGCATCGACTGGGGCGGGCTGCACGTCCGCTGATCGGGCCCGGATCCGTTGAACGGGCGGAATTCCGGGTCCGTTGTGCCGTGTGGCATCCTGTGGCGGCGAAGCCCGAGGGCTCGGTGAACGGTCGGGAGAGGACCGAAGGGGCGGGGGTACGGGGATGACACAGGCACGTCCGATACGCGGGGCCGGTGGCCTGGCGGTCGGTTGGGGCGTGGTGCTGCTCGGCTGGGCGGCCTACAACTGCTTCGGGCAGGTCGGCTTCGCGACCTACCTCAAGGGCATCTTCTACTACGGCGGGACCTCGGTGGACGCCGAGACCGGAAGCCTCAACTACGGCCTGCTGTACCTGGCCGCGGGCATCCTGCTGCTGCGCGGGCGCTCCTGGGCGCTCGGCGTGGCGGCGGGCGTGGCACTGGTCGAGGGCTACAACCGGGTGCGCAGCCTGACCGGCGCGCTGCTGGACGAACCGCAGCGGCAGTGGTTCACGGGGACGACCGAGGGCGGACTCAAGCTCGCCACCTTCGCGCTCGGCGTGGTCGTCACCGCGACGCTGATCGTGCTGCTCGCCCGCTCCAAGTGGCGGGAGCAGCCGGAGGGTTCTCCGGCCGGGACGCCCTGGCCGCTCGCGCAGGGCGCGGTTCCGGCCGCGCCGCTGCCGTCCGCGCCGCAGCCGGGTCCGTACGGAGTGCCGCAGCCGGGGCAGCCGCAGCCCGGGTGGTCGGCCCAGCCGCCGGCTCAGCCGGTGTGGTACCAGCAGCCGCAGCCGCAGGCCCAGCCCGCCGCCTGGCCGCCTGCGCAGCCCCAGCCGGTGCCGCCCGTGCCGGGTCCGTACGCCCAGCAGCCGCCCCAGGCGGCGCCGACGTACCAGCCGACCGCGCTCCAGCAGCAGTGGCCCGCCGCCCCGCCCGCGCCCGCCCCGCCCGCGCCCGGCCCGCAGGGCGCCGCTCCGGTGGCCCCCGGCCCGGTCGTGCCGCCGCCCGCGGACGCGCCGCCGGCCCCGCACCCGCCGCAGGCCTGACCGACCGACCGGACCGACCGACACCAGACGAGGAACGACTTCCGCCATGACGTCCACAGCCCCTGCGCGGACGGTGCTCACCACGTCCCGCGAGGCCGCCCGGCTCGCCGAGCGACAGATGTCCTGGAAGCCCCGGGTGCTGCCGTTCTACACCGCCTTCGCGATCATCTTCACCTTCTCGATCTGGGCGTACGTGCCCAACCCGACCCCGCTCGGCTGGGCGATCACCATCCTGTGGGGCATGCCGGTGTTCGGTGTGCTGATCGGCTTCCAGGGCGTGCTGATGGTCCGCCGACGGCTGCGGCAGGTGGACCGGATGACCCCGCCCGCGCCGGCCGAGGACGACTTCCTGATCGTGCTGGTGCCGACCATCGGCCGGCACGACACCTACCCGGCGCTGGAGCGCTCGGTGCTCTCGTACGTCGAGCACCTGCCGTCGTACTTCCCCTGGATGAGGGTGGACATCCTCACCGAGGAGGGCTGTGCCGCCGCCGAGAAGATCGACGAGCTGGCCGAACGCCACCCGCTGATCCGGGTGGTGACCGTGCCGAAGGCGTACGAGACGGCCAACGGCACCAAGTTCAAGGCCCGTGCCAACCACTACTCGCACGAGCTGCGGATCGAGGAGGGCGAGGCGCAGGACGACGTCTGGGTGCTGCACATGGACGACGACACCGGAGTCGGGCCGGACACCGCGGCCGCCGTCGCCCAGTTCGTCAACCGGCAGCGCCGGGCCGGGGACGACGCCAAGCACATGGCGCAGGGCATCCTGACGTACCCCCGGGAGAACGCCGTCTCCACCTTCACCTGGCTCGCCGACGCGATCCGCCCGGCCGACGACATCGCCCGCTTCCGGGCGATGACCGGCACCGGAACCCCGATCGCCGGCGTGCACGGCGAGCTGCTGATCGTGCGCTCCTCGGTGGAGGCCACCATCGGCTGGGACTTCGGGCCGAAGACCATCGTCGAGGACGCCCAGATGGCGCTGAACTTCTGCCAGCGCTACCCGGGCCGCAGCGACTGGTTCAACGGGCGCTGCTACGGCGCCTCGCCGGCCGGCGTCAAGGACTTCCTCAAGCAGCGCGAGCGCTGGGCCTGGGGCCTGGTCGCGCTCTGCTTCAACAAGACCATCCCGCTGCGGTACCGGCTGTTCATCGGGATGGGCATGG
This sequence comes from Kitasatospora sp. NPDC001309, assembly GCF_042896295.1. NCBI lineage: Bacteria > Bacillati > Actinomycetota > Actinomycetes > Kitasatosporales > Streptomycetaceae > Kitasatospora > Kitasatospora sp. NPDC001309. Next base: position 48,966 of record NZ_JBIAXC010000002.1, read on the forward strand.
TCAGCTGGGTGCTCGGCCCGCTGCAGCACGTCGGCCTGGTGCTGATGGTCGCCTGGTTCACCGGCACCTGGAACACCTCGCCGGTCACCCAGTCCGTGGTGCTGCTGTGGGCGATCAACTTCGCCTACGTGATCTGGACCTACTGGGAGGGGCTGCGGCTGAACGTGGTCGCCTCGGCCAACCACCGGCGCAAGTGGTGGGAGCCGATCGTCGTGGTGGCCTGCATCCCGGTGTTCTCCTTCCTGGAGGGCTGGGGCGGGCTGCGGGGGCTGATCAAGTTCCTCAAGCGCGAGGAGAACAAGTTCGTCGTCATCGCCAAACCGGCCTGATCGGAAGTCACGACCGTTGAAGCGCCCCGCCATCTTCATCCTGCCCACCGTCGTCGTCGCCGTCGCCGTGGCCGTCCCCGTGGTGTGGGGGGACCACCCGATCCGGTTCGACCACCAGCGGCCCACCACCGTCCACCTCGCCGCCCCCACCGAGCAGGGCCGGGTCTGGGGCTTCGGCAAGGACGCGCCGCCGGTCGAGGACACCGGCCCCAAGGTGGCCCGCCCGTGGACCAAGGGGAGCCCCGAGTGGGGCGTGCAGGTGTACTGGCTGGACGACCCGGCGGACCCGGACAACTTCGTCCAGGGCAAGGTCGACCGCATCGTCAGGTACGTGGTCGGGTTGAACGCCAACTCCCTGTCGGTGACGTTCCCGTACTACACCACGGGTACCAAGTCGAACGCCGTCGCCGCCCGGCCGACCTCGCCCACCCCGGAGCGCCTCGCCCTGCTGCTGGAGGCCGCCCACCGGGCGGGTCTGCGCACCACCGTGCGTCCGATCATGGACGAGGACGTGTTCGACTACGTCCACACCCTCAAGTGGCGCGGCAACATCACGCCGACCGACCGGGACGCCTGGTTCGCCAGCTACGCCGCCTTCCTGGCGCCGTACCTGAAGACCGCCCAGGAGCACTCCGCGGCGGAGTTCACCCTCGGCACCGAGTTCAACTCGCTGGAGGGCGACCCGCGCTGGCAGGGGCTGGTCGACGAGGCCAGGAAGACCTTCCACGGCGAGCTGGCGTACGACGCGAACTTCGACAACTGGGCCAAGGGCCCGATCGCGGTACCCGTCGACGGGACGGGCGCGGACGCCTACCCGCCGGCCAAGAACTCCGACGACGACGCCCCGATCGCCGACCTGAAGGCCAGCTGGAACGCCTGGCTCGACAAGCGCGGCACGGGGCCGCAGCCGACCACCAAGCTCACCGAGGTGGGCATCCCGGCGCAGAAGGGCGCGTACAAGACGCCCGGTGAGTACTACAAGAAGACCGAGGTGAACGAGGCCGTCCAGGCCACCTGGTTCACCGCGGTCTGCCAGGTCGCCCAGGAGCGCAAGCTGGGCGGGGTCTACTTCTGGTCGCTGTACTTCGGCATCGACCCGACCCTGCCGGTCACCCCGGACACCCCGCGGATGGACTACGCCGGGCGCCCGGGCTCCGAGAAGGCGATCCGCGACTGCTTCGCGCAGACCTACCAGGTCCCGCAGCCGTAGCGGGTCCGCTACGGCTGGGGCTCGGCGGGGTGCTCGCCGGCGCCCGGGGTCCCCTTGGGGGTCGGCGTCCGGGCCGGCTTGGCCGTGGTCGGACGGCCCGTCGGCCGGGTGCTCGCCGTCGGCGTGGGCGTGGGGGTGGGCGTCGGGGTGGAGCTCGGTGTCGGGGTCGGCGTCGGCGTCGGGGTGGCCGTCGGCGCGGCCGGGGACTGCGGCTGGGCCCCGGACAGCCCGTCCGCGATCTGCTTCTCCAGCCACGGGGTCACGAACCGCATGCCGGCCGGGGTCAGGTGCACCCCGTCGTTGGCCGGGGTGACCCAGTGGCCGTCCTTGTCCTTCCACACGCAGGTGTCGTACGGGCAGTAGAAGGTGTCGAGGTCGACCAGCCGGACGGTGCCGCCGGCGGCCTTCACGAAGTCGCCGACCTGCTGGTTGTAGCAGGTGCCCCAGGCCTTGCCGATGGCGCCGTTCTCGACGCGTTCGTTCATCAGCAGCACCCGGGCGGCGGGCGCCCGCCGGTGGACCTGCTCGACGGCCTGGGTGAGCTCGGTGCGGTACCGGCTGCGGTAGTCGTCGTCGCAGGGGTTGAGCCAGGTGCCGTCCAGGTACTGCTCGGCGGCGTCCCAGCCGAGGTGGATCACCACGGCCTCCGGCGCGGTGGCGGCGACCTGGCGGTCCCACTCGGCCGCCCGGTTCCGGCAGTCGGAGCTGGTCTCGAACTCCGTCCCGGAGACGGTGCGCACCTTGTCCGGGTCGAACACCCCGCAGCCGCTGATGCCGCCGTCGACCACCCGGTAGCCGTCGCCGTCCCGGTACAGCCCGGTGGCGAGGTCCTGGGCGAAGGAGTCGCCGAGCACCAGGACCATCGGCCTGCCGCTCGGCCCGGACCGCATGTCGTGGGTGACCCAGGCCGGCAGGTACCAGGCCCCGGCGGTGGCCACCGCGGCGGTGACGGCCAGCAGTGGGACGGCCGGGAGGGCCCGCCAGCGCAGCACCCGCAGCTTCTCGGTCGCGGTGTGCAGCAGCCAGGCCAGCACCCAGGAGACCGGGCCGCCGATCAGCAGCAGCTTCTGCGGCGAGATGTCGTCGACGAAGTGCTGCAGCAGCCAGTACACCGGCAGGTGGAGCAGGTAGAGGCTGTACGAGATGGTGCCGGTGAGCCGCAGCGGGGGAAGCGACAGCAGCCGCACCAGGGGGCCGCGGTCGTGGCAGAGCGAGGCGGTCAGCACGGCGGCGAGCGCCGCGACGAGCGCCAGTCCGCCCTGGTAGAGCCAGGGTTCGTGGTAGCTGCCGACGGACAGGCTGGCCCAGACCAGGCCGCCGAGGGCCGCCGTGCCGACCAGGGTGGGCAGGGCGGCGCCGCCTCGGCGGGCCGAACGGGGGCCGTCGGCGGCGGCGCGGGCCTTGCGGCGCAGCCACAGGTGGACCCCGAAGGCGGCGGTGGCGCCGGCCGCGAAGCCGACGGCGCGGGTCTCGGTGCCGAGGTAGAGGCGGTCGCTGTTGCCGCCGTTCCACATCAGCGGGGCGACGAGCGCGGAGGCCGCGAACAGGACGGCGGTGACGATGCCGGCGGCGCGCAGCGAGCGGCGGCACAGGCCGAAGACCATCAGCAGCAGCAGCGGCCAGACCGCGTAGAACTGCTCGGTGATGCTGAGCGACCACATGGCCGCCAGCGGGTCGATCGAGGCGAAGTGCTGCCAGTAGGCGTCGCCGCGGGACAGCTGGGCCCAGTTGGCGACCTGGGCGAGCGTGGCGAGCGCCTGCGGGCGCAGGTCCCGGACGTCCCGGAGCGGGCTGACCAGGGCGGACAGTCCGACGACCAGGATGATGGTGGCGAGCAGTCCGGGCAGCAGCCGCTTGGCGCGGCGGCGGTAGAAGACGCCGAGCCGGATGCCGTCGGTGCGGTCCAGCTCGCGGATCAGCACCAGGCTGACCAGGAAGCCGGAGAGCACGAAGAAGACGTCCACGCCGAACAGGCCGTTCTGGAACCAGTCGGTGTGGTAGAGCAGCACGGAGGCGATCGCGAGGCCGCGCAGCCCGTCGACCGCCTTGAAGCGGACCGACGGCGGCAGCGGGCCGCGGGGCGCACGGACGGGTGCGGGGATCGCGTAGCGGCTGGAGGCCGGGGCCTCGATGCCCCGTGCCTCGCGCATGTCCTGGAGCGTCGGGCCGCTTCCGGGCGTGCTGGGGCCGGGCCCGTCGTCCATGTGGTGCGTCCCCCCGGTCGATCGACTGTCGCGACCTGTCGACGACATGTCTTGATCTGTGGTTTATATCAAAAGACGCCTGTTGATCGTCTGCCCGTCACGGGGGTGGGGGAGGGGCCGGTGGACTGCCGCCGGGCCGTCAGAACGCCATGGTGTAGACCATCAGGTCCATCCCCGGGTACGGCGCCCAGTCCCGCTCGGGGGTGCGGCGGAAGCCGACCCGCTTGTAGACGCGGTGGGCGGCGGTCATCTCGGGGCGGGTGGAGAAGGCCATGCCGGTCAGGCCGAGTTCGCGGCTGCGGGCGACGCAGGCGCGGACCAGGGCCTCGCCGACGCCGCGGCCGCGGGAGGCGGCGGCGGTGGCGAGCATCCGGATCTCGCCCTCCTGCGGGGTGGCGATGTCGGCCCACTCGGTGCCGCCGACGGCGAAGGTCACGCAGCCGAGGACCTGCTCGTCGGCCGCGTCGGCGGCGACCAGGAGCTCGGCCTCGCGGGAGCGCCGCCCGGCGTCGCGGAGCAGCTCGACGTAGCCGCTGGTGGGCTTGGTGTAGCCGTCGCCGACGAAGGCCTCGACGGTGATCCGGCCGGCGTCTTCGAGGTCCCGGGGGAGGGCGTGGCGGATGAGGTAGTCCATCGGGCCAGTGTGCCGGAGCCCGGTACGGCGACGGGCCCGGGGGTCGGGCGGAGCGGCAGGTCAGCGGGGACGGCGGGGTCAGCGGGGGCGGTGGCAGGAGCGCCGTCGGCGTCGGCGCGGCCCGCGGCCGGGGAGCCGTGCAGCCGGTCGGCGCGGTGCGGGTCGGCGGGGTAGCCGCCGGGGCGGTGGTAGTTGTCGCGGCCGGCCGCGGGGCCGCGGGAGAGCTCGCGGCCGATCAGGGAGCCGAGCAGGCCGAAGCCGCCGACCGCGCCGGCCAGGGCGAGTGCGCTTGCGAGGGTGCCGGATTCCATGGCCACCACTGTGGCCGGGAGCCGGCGGGGCCGACGAGTGGCAGGAACGCCGGGTTGCCTCGAAATCCTGCCAGCCGGGGGCTTCCCGGCGCCCGGCCCGGCGGGGCATCCTGGGCGGCATGCTGAGGAACGTGGTCGCGGTGGTGCTGGAGGAGGTCCACCCCTTCGAACTGGGCGTGGCCTGCGAGGTGTTCGGCCTGGACCGCACCGCGGACGGGCTGCCCGGCTACGACTTCGCGCTGGCCGGCGCCCACCCCGGGCCGCACGCCACCCACTCCGGGTTCACGGTGGACGTCCCGTACGGCCCGGAGCGGCTCGCCGACGCCGACCTGGCGGTGGTCACCGCCTCGGGGATCCGCGACGCCTACCCGGAGCCGCTGCTGGCGGCGCTGCGCGCGGTGGTGGCGCGCGGCGGCCGGGTGCTGTCCATCTGCAGCGGCGCGTTCGTGCTGGGCGCCGCCGGGCTGCTGGACGGCCGCCGCTCCACCACCCACTGGCGCTACACCGACGACCTGGCCGGCCGGTTCCCGGGGACGGCGGTGCAGCCGGACGTGCTGTACGTGGACGACGACCCGGTGGTCACCTCGGCCGGTACGGCGGCCGGCATCGACGCCTGCCTGCACCTGGTGCGCAAGTTCCAGGGCGCCGAGGTGGCCCGGGGGATCGCCCGCCGGATGGTGGTGGCGCCGCACCGGGAGGGCGGCCAGGCGCAGTTCGTGAACCGCCCGCTGCCGGAGGGCGGCGGCGACTCGCTGGCCCCGCTGCTGGACTGGATGCGCCACCACCCGGACCAGGAGGCGACCGTCGAGCAACTGGCCGCCCGGGCGCACATGTCGCCGCGCACCTTCGCCCGGCGCTTCCAGCAGGAGACCGGCACCACCCCGCACCGCTGGCTGGTGGGGCAGCGGGTGCTGCTGGCCCAGCGGCTGCTGGAGTCCACCACCGAGTCGGTGGACGCGATCGCGGCCCGCTGCGGCTTCGGCAACGCGGCGGCGCTGCGGCACCACTTCGGGCGGCGGCTGGGCACCACACCGCTGGCCTACCGCCGCTGCTTCGCCGATCCGGCGGTCGCGCAGCACTGACCCGACGGCCGACGGTCCGTCAGCTGCCTCCACCCATCAGTTGTCCTCCCCCGGCAGCTGCCTCCGCCCGTCAGCTGTCCCCGCCCGTCAGGTGGTCGACGCCGTTCCAGCGGTCCGGCCGCAACCGCCCGTCCTGGGCCCGCCACAGGCTGGTGGAGCAGTTGTGCACCGCCCCGAGCTCGGTGAGCTGCTGCTCGGTGAGCCGGTCCAGCGCGTAGCGCAGCATCAGCACCGTGCAGTCGTGGGCGACCAGCAGGACGGGCCGGCCGGCCTCCTCCTCGCAGACGTCCCGCAGCAGGCTGCGCACCCGCAGGGCGACGTCGGCCCAGGACTCGCCGCCGGGCGGGCGGTAGTACAGCTCGCCCATCTTGCGCCGCCGGGCGGCCTCCTCCGGGTGCTTGGCCTCGATGGCGGCCTTGGGCAGCATCTCCAGGATGCCGAGCTCGCGGTCGCGCAGCCGCTCGTCGTAGCGGACGGCCAGGGTGACGGGCACGGCGCCGAGGCCGGCCGCCTGGGCGAGCGCGATCCGGGTGGTCTCGGCGGTGCGCACGTACGGCGAGCACCAGACGCTGCGCGGGCGGTCGGCGCTGGGCAGGGCGGCCCACCAGCGGCCGAACGCCTGGGCCTGCTGCTGGCCGCGCAGGGACAGCGGGATGTCGGCGTCCCGGCAGCTGATCGGGACGCTGAGCGCGCCGACGGCCTCGGCCAGCTGGAACTCGACGTTGGCGGTGGACTCGCCGTGCCGGGTGGCGATCAGCACGGACGGCAGTCGGGTGGCCGCCGCGGGGCGGTGGGCGGTGACGTGGGGGTGGTGCTGGTTCTGGGTCGACTGGTGCTGGGTGACCTGGTGCGGGGCCGACTGGTGCTGGGCGGCCTGGTGCGGGGCCGACTGGTGCTGGGTGGTCTGGTGCTGGCCGTTGAGGGTGGTGCCGAGTTCTGCCATGGCCGCGAGCTCCCCGTGGGTCGATCAGGTTCCGGCCGGATGCCGGTCCGGTCTGGTGGTGCCCGGCGTGCACGCCTGTTCATACATATGATCGCGCCGCCTCCTCCAGTGTTCACGGAGAAGGCGGCGCGATCACAGGGCGCGCGCACGGCCAATCAGTGCGCCGCTACGGGCTCCGGCGCGTTCTCCCGCTCGCCGCCGCCGGTCTCGGCGCTGTAGTCGGAGGGCTTGGTCTCGTCCGGCCCGTCGGGCGTCCTGAACGCCCGCAGCACCAGGGTGAGCACCACCGAGACGACCAGGTTGAGCACGAAGGCCGTCATGCCGATGTAGCCGATCTCGCCGATGCCGGGGATCTCGGCCGCGTTGCCGCCGAAGTGCTTGGTGGCCGGGCTGGCCAGCCCGTACGCCGTCCAGGTGCCGTAGCCCATGCCCGCCGCCCAGCCGGCGAACAGCGCCCAGTGGTGGAACCAGCGGGTGAACAGGCCGCCGACGATCGCCACGAAGGTCTGCAGGATCCACAGGCCGCCCAGCAGCTGGAGGTTGATCGCGGCCTGCTTGTCCATGCCGAGCACGAAGACCAGCGCGCCGACCTTGACCAGCAGCGAGACCAGCTTGGCGACCCGGGTCTCGTCGGCCGGGGTGGCGGCGGGCTTGAGCCACTCCCTGTAGACGTTGCGGGTGAACAGGTTGGCCGCGGCGATGGACATGATCGCGGCCGGCACCAGTGCGCCGATCCCGATCGCGGCGAAGGCCACGCCGGTGAACCAGTCCGGGAACATGTTCGCGAACAGCTGCGGCACCGACAGCTGGGCGTTGTAGCCCTTGACGCCGCTGCCCACGCCCGCCGCGATCGCCATGAAGCCGAGCAGCGCCAGCAGCCCGAGCATCAGCGAGTACGCGGGCATGATCGCCATGTTGCGGCGCACGGTGTTGCGGGACTTGGAGGCCAGCACGCCGGTCACCGAGTGCGGGTACATGAACAGCGCCATCGCCGAGCCGATCCCCAGCGTGGCGTACGTCCACTGCTTGTTGTCGGGGAGGGTCAGCCCGCCGGCCTTGGCCTGCTTGAAGTGCGCCGCGGCCGCGTCGAAGACGTGCCCGTAGCCGCCGAGGCGCAGCGGGATGTAGATCACCGCGACGATGATCACGATGTAGACCAGGGCGTCCTTGACGAAGGCGATCAGCGCCGGGGCGCGCAGGCCGGAGGAGTAGGTGTAGGCGGCCAGCACGCCGAAGGCCAGGAACAGCGGCAGGTCCTTGACGAACCAGTTGGCGTCCGCGCCGCCGCCGAGGCCGAGCACGTCCAGCACGGCCTGGATGCCGACCAGTTGCAGGGCGATGTACGGCATGGTGGCCAGGATCCCGGTCAGCGCGATGACCAGGGACAGCGGCCGCGAGCCGTACCGGCCGCGGACGAAGTCGGCCGGGGTGACGTAGCCGTGCACCCGGGAGACCGACCAGAGCCGGGGCAGGAACAGGAAGACCAGCGGGTAGGCGATGATCGTGTACGGCACCGCGAAGAAGCCGGCCGCGCCGGTCGCGTACACGGCCGCCGGGACGGCGACGAAGGTGTAGGCGGTGTAGAGGTCGCCGCCGAGCAGGAACCAGGTCACCCAGGTCCCGAAGCTGCGCCCGCCCAGGCCCCACTCGTCCAGGTGGGCGGCGTCGTCCGCACGGCGCCAGCGGGAGGCGAGGAAGCCCATCACGGTGACCAGCAGGAAGAACAGGACGAAGACCACGAGGGCCGGCACGTTGACGTCCTTCATCGCGCACCGCCCTCGCGGGCCGCGCCGCGGGCCTTCTCGTCCCGGTTGATCAGCAGGTAGGCGGCGACCGTGAAGACCGCCGAGACCGGCACCCAGAGCAGCTGGTACCAGTAGAAGAAGGGGATCCCGGCCACCGCCGGGTCGGTCTTGTCGTAGGAGGAGACCCAGAGCATCGCCACGATGGGCACGAGCAGGGCGAGTCCGGCGAGCACCCGCTCGGGGGTCACGGCCGGGACTGGGGTCCCGGCTGGCTCGGGCATGACAGCTTCGCTGGGGGCTTGGTCAGACGGCATCTTCTGCTCCGCTCCGGAGGGTTCCGTCGGCGCCGCAGCCCCGGAGGTGCCCGGCACCCCCGTGAGCCCGCCGGGCAGCACCATCGGTGATCGGCAGTCAGTACGGCTGCGCAATCTAGGGCATGGGGTGATCCATGTCACCCGATATGACGCAACTTTCCGCCATCCGGACACGAACGGGCACCGGTGCGCGGGTCGCGCACGCCGGTGCCCGTGGTGAGGGGGAGGGGTCCGTTCGAGGTGAGGGCCCCGGACGGGGACGACTACTCCGGCCGCTGGAGCCGGGTGATGAACTTGTAGCGGTCGCCGCGGTAGATGGAGCGCACCCACTCGACCGGGTTGCCGTCGGCGTCGAAGGAGTGCCGGGAGAGCTGGAGCATCGGCAGGCCCAGGTCGGAGCCGAGCAGGCCGGCCTCCCGCGGGTTGGCGAGGGTGGTCTCGATGGTCTCCTCGGCCTCGGCCACGGTGACCCCGTAGACCTCGCGCAGCGCCGCGTACAGCGAGTTGTGCTTGGCCAGGTTGCGCCGCAGGGCGGGGAAGCGCTTGGCGGAGAGGTGGGCGACCTCGATGGCCATCGGGTCGCCGTTGGCCAGGCGCAGCCGCTCGATCCGCAGCACCCGGCCGCCGGGCTTGATGTCCAGCAGCGGGGCGAGCCGGTCGTCGGCGGTGATGTAGCCGATCTCGATCAGCCGGGAGGTGGGCTCCAGGCCCTGGGCGCGCATGTCCTCCGTGTAGGAGGTGAGTTGCAGCGCCTGGGCGACCTTGGGCTTGGCCACGAAGGTGCCCTTGCCCTGGATGCGCTCCAGCCGGCCCTCGACGACCAGTTCCTGGAGGGCCTGGCGCACGGTGGTGCGCGAGGTGTCGAACTGGGCGGCCAGCGCGCGCTCGGGCGGGACCGGGGTGCCCGCGGGCTGGGTCTCGGTGAGCTGGAGGAGGTGGCGCTTGAGGCCGTAGTACTTGGGGACGCGCGCGGTCGGATCGGCGCCGGCCTGCGTCGGGAGGTTCTTCACCTCGGGGTCGTCGGCCTGGGCGGTGGATCCCCCGTCGCTGCTCATCGGACCTGTTCTCCCGCTTCTCGCGGAGCCTTTTACCGCCCCGCCACATCGTTAACGGACCACATCGTTGCATGTATGGCTACGGAACGAATACCTCATCACGCGATGAACGATGTGCGGTGTCGGCTTGATAACGGGTGGTCGAGATCGGTCGAACAGCCGTTGACAGGCCCATTGGTCTAGGCCAAGCTCCAGGCATCTGGTCTACACCACTAGGCCGGTAACGATGAATCCCCCCACCCGCTCGAAGGGGTCCGCGGCACCTAATCTCCCGCTTTGCGTGGGTCTGCCGCTGCCGCCCGACGGGGGTAACCCAGGCATCCCTCAGGAGGATGGCGTGAAGCGTCAGCTCATCGCGGCGGTCGGCGTCGCAGCAATGGTCGTCGGTCTCGCGGCCTGCAGCTCGGACGGCAAGAAGGACGACGGCGGTTCCTCGTCCTCCACGTCGGCCGACCGGTACAAGGGCAAGACGCTCAAGGTGTGGACCATGACCGGCTCCGCCCCCAAGGGCTGGACCGACGCGGTCAAGACCGAGTTCGAGACCACCTACCCGGGCTCCAAGGTCGACTTTCAGGCCCAGGAGTGGACCGACATCGGCCCGAAGATCACCGCCGCGCTGTCCGAGGGCTCGGTCGACGTCCTGGAGCTGGGCAACACCCAGACCTCCGGCTACGCCGCCACCGGCGGTCTGCTCGACATCACCAAGGACAAGTCCGCGCTGGGTGGCGACGCTTGGGCCGCCAACCAGAACGAGGCCGCGATGCTGGACGGCAAGCAGTACGCCGCCCCGTGGTGGGTCTCCAACCGCGTGGTCGCCTACAACAAGGACCTCTGGAAGGCCGCCGGCCTGACCGACGCGCCGAAGACCCTGGACGAGTTCTACGCCGACCTGGACAAGCTCAAGACCACCCCCGGCGTCGTCGACCCGCTCTACCTGCCGGGCCAGGAGTGGTACACCTACTTCGGCCTGCTCACCGGCGAGGGCGGCAAGATCGCCAAGCAGGAGGGCGGCAAGTGGGTCGGCGGCCTGGAGTCGCCCGAGGCGCAGCGCGCCTTCGAGACCTACAAGACGCTGCAGAGCCACTCGCTCACCGGTCCGAAGGACAAGGACGAGGCGACCCCGCAGCAGAAGGACGTCTTCGCCAAGGGCAACGTCGGCACCATGATCGCCCTCGGCTGGGAGCTCCCGCTCGAGAAGGAGATGCCGAAGGACAAGATCGGCTTCTTCCCGATCCCGGGCAAGACCGCCGACAAGCCCTCCGGCGTCTTCATCGGTGGCTCGAACCTCGCGATCTCCGCGCAGAGCAAGAACACCGCGATGGCGAAGGACTTCCTGAAGATCGCCCTCAACGACAAGAACGAGGGCATGGTCGCCGCGGCCGGCAACATCCCGAACAAGCCGGCGCTGAACAGCCAGCTCACCGGTGACTTCGCGAAGGCCGCCCAGGCCGCCACCGCGGTCGGCGGGATCACCCCGAACACCCCGAACTGGGCCAGCGTCGAGAACACCCCGAACCCGATCAAGGACTTCCTGACCGCGGTCCTCCAGGGCGGCGACTACGCGTCCACCGCGAAGAAGTACGACGACGAGATCGCCAAGCGGCTCAACCAGAAGAACTAGTGCATCGAGCGGCGTCGCTCACCGGCCCCCGGCGGGGGGTCGGTGGGCGGCGCCCGTCCGTCGTGGCCGGGTTGTGAGGAAGTGAGAACGATGGCTGTGCATTCGGACCGGGTGCAGACGCAGTCCCCGGAGTCAGGGGAGGCTGTGGTGGCCGAGATTGACACCAGTGCCGCCGGCGGCGGAGCCAAGGGCACCGCGCCGAAGGGCACCAGACCCGCGAGCGGCCCCGGTCTCGGCGCCCGCTCCGCGCCGTACCTGCTGCTGCTGCCGGCCATCGTGGCGACCATCGTCCTGCTCGGCTGGCCGCTGCTGAAGACCTTCCTGCTGTCGTTCCAGGACCTCAACCGGCGCCAGCTGGTGATGCACCTGACCGAGTGGACCGGCTTCGACAACTACAAGGAGCAGCTGAGCGACCCGGAGTTCTGGTCGGTCACCGGTCGCACCGTCGCCTTCACCCTGGTCAACGTGGTGCTGATCATGGTCGGCGGCACCCTGGTCGGCCTGCTGCTGAACGTCCTCGGCAAGAAGATGCGGCTCGCGCTGTCGGTCGCGCTGCTGATGGCCTGGGCGATGCCGGTGGTCGCCGCGACCACCGTCTACACCTGGCTGTTCGACGAGCAGTGGGGCGTCGTCAACTGGTGCCTGGACAAGCTCGGTTGGCACTCGATGGCGAACTACAACTGGATGAGCGACGAGTACTCGACGTTCTTCGTCGTCATCCTGCTGATCGTCTGGATGTCGATCCCCTTCGTGGCGTTCAACATGTACGCCGGGCTGACCACCATCCCCAAGGAGCTCTACGAGGCCGCCCGGATGGACGGCGCCGGCTCCTCGAAGATCTTCAGCTCGGTGATCTTCCCCAACCTCAAGCCGTTCTTCCTGGCCACGACCTTCCTCGAGGTCATCTGGGTCTTCAAGTCCTTCACCCAGATCTACGCGATCAACGGCGGCGGCCCCGAGAAGCTCACCCGGACCCTTCCGGTGCACGCCTTCCTGGAGGGCTCGGGCAGCCAGCACTACGGCGTCGGCGCCGCGATCGCGGTGCTCACCATCCTGATGCTGGGCGTCCTGATGGCCTACTACTTCCGCATCATGATCAAGCAGGAGGACGAGCTGTGAGGCGCTCTCTCTTCGGACGTACCTGGCCGAACGTGATCGCGGTCGTCCTCATCGTCTTCTTCATCTTCCCCGTCTACTGGATGATCGCGACCGCGTTCAAGCAGAACAACGACATCATCAGCAAGACGCCGGTCTTCATCCCGCTCGACGCGACCTTCGAGCACTTCACCACCGCGGTCAACGCACCGGACTTCTGGACGTACGTCACCAACAGCATCACCGTCACGGTCGGCGCGGTGCTGATCTCCCTGGTGATCGCGACCCTGGCGGCCTTCGCCATCGCCCGGATGAGGTTCCGCGGCCGCAAGGCCTTCGTACTGGTCATCATGCTGGCCCAGATGGCGCCCTGGGAGGTCATGACCATCGCGGTCTACATGATCTCCCGCGACAACGACATGCTGAACAGCCTGCTGCCGCTGACCTTCTTCTACATGATGATGGTCCTGCCCTTCACCATCTGGACGCTGCGCGGCTTCATCGCCGCGGTGCCGAAGGAGCTGGAGGAGTCGGCCATGGTGGACGGCTGCACCCGTACCCAGGCCTTCGTGAAGGTGATCTTCCCGCTGCTGGCCCCGGGCCTGATGTCGACCTCGCTGTTCGGCTTCATCACGGCGTGGAACGAGTTCCCGCTCGTCCTGATCGTCAACAAGGAGCAGGGCAAGACCCTCCCGCTCTGGCTGTCCTCCTTCAAGACGGCCTTCGGCAACGACTGGGGCGCGACCATGGCGGCCTCCACGATGTTCGCCGTCCCCGTGCTGATCCTGTTCGTCTTCCTGCAGCGCAAGGCAGTCGGTGGTCTGACCGACGGCGCCGTGAAGGGCTGAGCCACCGTGAGCATCCTCGTACCCACCGTCCCGGACAGCGACCAGCTCCACCGGGACGCCCTGACCGTCCTGCAGCCCGGCTTCGTCGGCACCGAGCCGCCCGCCTGGCTGCGCCGCCACCTGGCCGCCGGGCTCGGCTCGGTCGCGCTGTTCGACCGCAACGTGGTCGACCTCGACCAGCTGTCCGCCCTCACCGGCGCGCTGCGCGCGGAGAACCCCGACCTCCTGATCGCGATCGACGAGGAGAGCGGCGACGTCACCCGGCTGGAGGCCGGCTCCGGCTCGTCCTGGCCGGGCAACCTCGCCCTCGGGGCGATCGACGACCCGGCGCTGACCCGGGACGTCGCCCGCGAGCTGGGCCGGGCGCTGGCCGCGGCCGGCGTCAACTACAACTGGGCGCCCACCGCGGACGTCAACTCCAACCCCCGCAACCCGGTCATCGGCGTGCGCTCCTTCGGCGCCGACCCGGAGCTGTGCGCCCGGCACACCGCCGCCTGGGTGGAGGGCCTCCAGTCGGCCGGCGTGGCCGCCTGCTCCAAGCACTTCCCCGGCCACGGCGACACCGCGGTGGACTCGCACCACGGCCTGCCGGTGATCGACGTCGACCTGGACGTGCTGCGCACCCGCGACCTGATCCCGTTCCAGGCCGCGATCGCGGCCGGCACCAAGGCCGTGATGACCGCCCACATCATGGTCCCGGCGCTGGACCCGAAGCTGCCCGCCACCCTGAGCCCGACCGTGCTGCGCGACCTGCTGCGCGCCGCCCCGGCCGACGGCGGCCTCGGCTACCAGGGCCTGATCGTCAGCGACGCGATCGAGATGGGCGCCATCGCCGACACCTTCGGGATGGGCCAGGGCACCGTGCTGGCGCTGGCGGCCGGCGCGGACGCGATCTGCGTCGGCGGCGGGCTGGCCGACGAGGAGACCGTGCTGATGCTGCGCGACGCCATCGTGGCGGGCGTGCGCTCCGGCCGGCTCACCGAGGAGCGGCTGGCGGACGCCGCCGACCGGGTCCGGGCGCTGGGCAGCTGGGGCCGGATCGCGGCCCAGGGCGAGCAGGCCGAGCCGGACCTCGCAGTGGGCCTGCGGGCCGCGCGCCGGGCGCTCAAGGTGGTCCGGGCGCCGGGCCGCGAGGTGCTGCCGGTGAGCGAGCGCCCGTACGTGGCCTCGTTCTCGGACGAGCCGAACATCGCGGTCGGCGACGTGACCCCGTGGGGCGTGGCCGGCATGCTGGCCGACCGCTTCCCGGGCACCCGGACCCGTGCGGTGTCCGCGGCCGAGGCCGCGCCGGAGCTGCTGGAGGCGCTGGTCGCCGAGCTGGTGGCCGGGGCCCAGGGCCGCCGCCTGGTGCTGGTGGTCCGGGACGCCCACCGGCACGCCTGGATGGCCGCCGCGCTGGCCCGTCTGGTGGCGGCCCGGCCGGACGCCGCGGTGGTGGAGATGGGGCTGCCCCAGTCCGAGCCGGTCGGCGCGCTGTACATCGCCACCCACGGCGCCGCCCGGGTCTGCGGGCTGGCGGCCGTGGAGGTGCTCACCGGGCAGCCGGGAGCGGTCGGCTGAGACCGTACGGACGCCGCCGGCCGGAGCCGGGGGCGTCCGCCGACGGGCCCGTCATGCGCATGTCGCATGGCGGGCCCGTCGCGTTTCCCCGCCGTCGACCCGGACGTTCTCCGGATGACCGTGCTCCCTCAAGGCAGCCTTAAATCCACCTTAAGTCCCACTGAGGGTGACGACCCGACGACTGATCGCCACGCGGTACAACGGGTCGGCAACAGCCTTGCTGACAAGGCCTGTTGGCCGTTGACACCACAGTTGGTCTAGGCCAGAGTCCATGCAACCGGTTCGAAATTGAACTCACCGGTTGTGGTATTGCGCCCTCCTCGAAGCTCTTCGCCGCCCCCGCCAGGACTCTCCGCCGCGGGCGCCAATCACGCTGTCGGCGGGCACCACCGTTCTTGGACAACCCTCGGAGGATGGCGTGAAGAAGCGTCAGCTCGGTTCGACGCTCGGGATCATGGCGCTGGCAGTCGCCCTGACGGCCTGTTCCTCGTCCGGATCACCCTCGGCCGACGGCCGGAGCTCCGCCGCGGACCCGCAGGCCGCCTCCGGCACCGTCACCGTCTGGTTGATGGACGACGCCCAGAAGAACTGGCCGGACCTGGTCCAGCGGGTCAACGACGAGTTCGCGGCGAAGTACCCCAAGGTCGGCCTCAAGCTGGTCTACCAGGGCTGGGCCGACAAGGTCTCCAAGCTCGACAAGGCGATCGCCGACGGCAGCGCCCCCGACGTGGTCGAGCTGGGCAACACCGAGACGATGAAGTACGTGCTCTCCGGCGCGCTGGCCCCGGTGGACCGCACCACCTTCGACAACTCCGACAGCTGGATCAAGGCGCTCGCCAACACCTGCACCTACCAGGACAAGCTGTGGTGCGTGCCCTACTACGCGGGCGCCCGGGTCGCGGTCTACAACTCCAGCGTCTTCCAACAGGCCACGGGCAGCGCGGAGTTCCCCAAGACCGAGGGCGAACTGATGACCGCCCTGGACAAGATCGCGGACAAGAACAGATCGGACCGGACCTTCTCCCCGCTCTACCTGCCCGGGCCGTACTGGTACGCCGCGATGAGCTACGTGGCCGCGTACGGCGGCAGCATCGCCAAGTTCGACAGCTCCGGCAACTGGCACGGTACTCTGCACGACGCCAAGTCCCAGCAGGGCATCGGCCACTTCGCGGACCTCGTCCGCAAGTACAACAAGGGCGACCTGACGCAGAACGAGCAGAACCAGTTCGAGGCCATGGCGCGCGGCCACGCCGCGTCCTTCTACGGCAACGGCTTCGAGGCCGCCAGCGTGATCGCGCCGGTCACCGGCGACTCGGGCCTCAAGGACAGCGTCAAGGTCGCCACCATGCCCGGCCCGGACGGCAAGCCGCTGCCCACCTTCATCGGCGGCTCCGACCTCGCCGTCACCGCCAAGTCCCAGCAGGCGGGGCCAGCCGCCGACTGGATCCGGATGTTCACCAGCACCAAGTCCGAACAGGCGCTGGCCGACAAGGACATCCTGCCGAACAACCTCAACCAGCTGAACCCGTTGAAGAACAAGCCCAACACCGCCGCCGCGGCCAACGCCGTCCCGGACGCCTGGTTCACCCCGCTGGCCCCCGGCTGGGGGGCGGTCGAGAAGCAGAAGATCATCCCGGACATGCTGACCGCGATCCTCAAGGGCAAGTCCGTCGACCAGGCCACCAAGGACGCCGACGCGGCGATCGACCAGCTGATCAACAACCCGTCCTGACGCCCGGCCCGCCGCACCGCTCGCCGCGCCACCCCCGATCCGCCCCGGGGCGGGGGTGCCGCGGCGGGGGCCCGCTCGTAGGATTGCCCAGCAGGAACCGCAGCGAGTGTGCGGACTCGCCGCCGTAGAGGTCCCCGTCGGGCAACCCGCCCGGGCGGGGTCGACCCATCTCATCGGAGGCAATCCAGATGTCCGACCCGCAGACTGTTTCCGTCCCCGGCCGGATCATGGCGGCGGAGATGGCCGAGCAGCCGGCCGTCCTCCGGCGCATCCTCGACGAGGGTGCCCCGAAGATCCGCGAGATCGCGGCCGGGATCGCCGCCCGCAGCCCCCGCTTCGTCCTGCTGACCGCGCGCGGCACCTCCGACAACGCCGCGCTCTACGCCAAGTACCTGATCGAGATCCTGCTCGGCAAGCCGGCCGGCCTGACCTCGATGTCCACCACCACGGCGTACGGGGCCCAGCCGGACCTCACCGACGTCCTGGTGATCACCGTCAGCCAGTCCGGCGGCTCGCCGGACCTGGTCGCCTCCACCAAGGCCGCCCGCGAGGCCGGGGCGATCACCCTGGCCGTCACCAACAACCCCGACTCCCCGCTCGCCGAGGTGTCCGAGTTCCACATCGACGTGCTGGCCGGGCCGGAGAAGGCGCTGCCGGCCACCAAGACCTACACCGCCGAGCTGCTGGCGCTCTACCTCCTGGTCGAGGGCCTGCGCGGCGGGGACGGCTCGGCGGCCGAGGTGCTGCCGGGCCTGGCCGCCGGGGTGCTGGCCCGCCAGGCGGAGGTGAAGGCGCTGGCCGAGCGCTACCGCTTCGCCCAGCGCCTGGTCATCACCTCGCGCGGCTACGGCTACCCGACCGCCCGCGAGGCGGCGCTCAAGCTGATGGAGACCACGTACATCCCGGCCACCCCGTTCTCCGGCGCCGACCTGCTGCACGGGCCGCTGGCCATGGTGGACAACGTCTCCCCGGTGATCGCGATCGTCCCGGACGGCAAGGGCGGCGAGGCCCTCCAGCCGGTGCTGGACCGTCTGCGGGGCCGCGGCGCGGACCTCGTGGTGATCGGCCAGCAGGCGCAGGTGGACGCCGCCTCGGCGGGCTTCGCGCTGCCCGCCGGCGTGCCCGAGGAGGTCCAGCCGATCCTGGAGATCCTGCCGCTCCAGCAGCTCGCCTACGAGGTCACCATCGCCCGCGGCCAGGACCCGGACGCCCCGCGCGCCCTGGCCAAGGTCACCGAGACGCACTGATACTCGCCCGCTCGCCTCCGGGGCGCTCCGACCCGGTGCCGACGGTCGTCGCTCCGATGCCCCTCGTTCCTCGGGGCCTCCTCGCTCCTCCCTCTCGACACCGGCGCGCCCCTTCGGCTCGGGGCGGGTGCTCGCCCGCTCGCCTCCGGGGCGCTCCGACCCGGTGCCGACGGTCGTCGCTCCGATGCCCCTCGTTCCTCGGGGCCTCCTCGCTCCTCCCTCTCGGCACCGGCGCGCCCCTTCGGCTCGGGGCGGGTGCTCGCCCGCTCGCCTCCGGGCGGGGGCGCCCGCCGGAACGGAACCGGCCCCCGTCCACAGGCTGTGGACGGGGGCCGGTTCACTGAGCGGCGGAAACGGGTCCGGAATGCACTACGGGCCACGGCGCCGACACGGGACCCTCAACCCATGCGGCACCGCAGCCCGGAGCTGTCGTCGGGCACCGGTGTCGATCGAGGACTGTGCGGGGTCCTCGTTCGCCGGCGTCCGACCGAGGAGAAGCCGCGCGCGGTCAGGGCAGTTGCGCGGTGGGCCTCTCCTTGGTGCCCTTTCATTGTGGACTAGACCAATCTGCGTTGTCCAGGCCGCTCGGTGAATTGGTCTAAACAACTCCGGACAGTCATCCGGCGCCAGCGGACAGTCCGCCGAGCCCCCCGCCGGGCCTCGGCGCTACGCTCGCCATGTGCCCTCGCTGAACGAACTCGTCCGCCGCCACACCACCCTGACCGGGGCCGACGTGGAATGGCTCCACATGCTGGTCTCGGAGTGGCAGCTGCTCTCCGACCTCTCCTTCGCCGACCTGGTGCTGTGGATCCCCACCTGGGACGGCATCCGCTACGTCTCGGTGGCACAGATGCGGCCCAACACCGGGCCGACCTCCTACCAGGACGACATGGTCGGCCACCTCGTCCCGCGCGGGCGCCGCCCGCTGCTGGACGCCGCCTTCGACGAGGGGCGGATCGTGCGCGAGGGCGATCCGGAGTGGCGCGAGGAGGTCCCGGTCCGGGTCGAGTCGATCCCGGTCCGGCGCGAGGGCAAGGTGCTCGGGGTGATCGCCCGCAACACCAACCTGCTGACCGTGCGCACCCCCAGCCGGCTGGAGCTCACCTACCTCCAGAGCGCCTCCGACCTGGCCCAGATGATCGCGGCCGGCAGCTTCCCGTTCCCCGGCGTCGAGCAGGCCGACATGGACGCCGCGCCCCGGGTCGGCGACGGCCTGATCCGCCTGGACGCGGACGGCATCGTCACCTACGCCAGCCCCAACGCGCTCTCCGCCTACCACCGGCTGGGCCTCACCACCGACCTGGTCGGCAGCCACCTCGGCCGGGCCACCGCCGACCTCGTCCCGCCCTCCCGCTCGGCCGTCCACGAGGCCCTGGTGAAGCTGGCCAGCGGCTGGGCGCCCCGGCAGACCGAGGTGGAGGTGCAGGGGGGAGTGGTGACCCTGCGCGCGATCCCGCTCAAGCCGAAGGGGACGCTGACCGGCTCCCTGGTGCTCTGCCGGGACGTCACCGAGCTGCGCCGCCGCGACCGCGAGCTGATGACCAAGGACGCCACCATCCGGGAGATCCACCACCGGGTGAAGAACAACCTGCAGACGGTCGCCGCCCTGCTGCGGTTGCAGTCCCGCCGGATGGAGTCCGAGTCGGCCCGGGCCGCGCTGGACGAGGCGGTGCGCCGGGTCGGCTCGATCGCGATCGTGCACGAGACGCTCTCCCAGGCGCTGGACGAGCAGGTGGCCTTCGACGAGATCGCCGACCGGGTGCTGGCGATGGCGATGGAGCTGTCCCAGGACGGCCGGGTGGCGACCCGCCGCAGCGGAAGCTTCGGCATCCTCTCCGCCGAAGTGGCCACCCCGCTGTCGATGGTGTTGACCGAGCTGCTGCAGAACGCCCTGGAGCACGCCTTCGGCCCGACCGCCTCCGGGAACCTGGAGGTCAGCGCGCTGCGCGGGCGGGCCCCGGCGACCGGCATGGGCTGGTCGGACAGCTGGAACGGCGGTGCCAAGCCGGAGGAGTACCTGCTGATCACCGTGCAGGACGACGGGCGCGGCATGCCGGAGGGCTTCGACCCGAAGACGGCCGGCAACCTCGGGCTGCAGATCGTCCGGACGCTGGCCACCGGTGAGCTGGGCGGGACCTTCGACATGGTGGCCGGCCCGAACGGCGGCACCAAGGTCATCCTGGAGATCCCGGTGCGTTGATGCGTCGGGTTGCGCGGCGGGGGCGTGCGTGCGGCGGAAGCGCCGGGTGCGCGCTTCACGCGCCCGGCGTGCAAAGGCGGGGCACGGCCGGGTCGGGCGCCGGGCCGGAAACAGAAACGAGGCCCTGTCGACCGGGGGGGTGGGTCGACAGGGCCTCTCAACCCGTTCCGGCCGTCGGGGGGAGTCGGCCGGAACGGGGGCTCTAGGTGGTGCGACACCTCGCATGTGCGTTGCACACGGTGAGCGCCTCAGCTCCACAATATTGCTCTAAGTGAACAGTATCAAGTGGCTGGACGGTTCGGTGTCGCGGGACCTCGCGTGGCAAGGCCCTTGGTGCGGAAGGCTTCACCAGGAGGTGCAGGGAAGCCTTTGATCATGTGTTGATCGGTTGTTGATCGGTACTACGGTTACTGCTGGTGCTACGGCGTGTGACCAGATGCTGCTGATCAGGCGGTGCGGGCGCGGTTGCGGGCGGCACGGCGCTTCATCGCGCGACGCTCGTCCTCGCTCATGCCGCCCCAGACGCCGGCGTCCTGGCCGGTCTCGAGGGCCCACTGGAGACACTGCTCCATCACCGGACAGCGGCGGCACACGGCCTTGGCTTCCTCGATCTGCAGCAGAGCAGGACCGGTGTTCCCGATCGGGAAGAACAGCTCCGGGTCCTCTTCGCGGCAGACAGCGCGGTGGCGCCAGTCCATGGTCGTCCAACTCCTCCTGCCGCGGGGGGTGGCCCGATCGGCATAATCGAATGGCTTGTGAATGTGAACGCTTTCACGAATCCCACAACAGCAAAAGAGACCAAAGGCCCATCGGGCCCGGGTGGTCTGTGCTGGGGGGGATTCGGCGATTCGAGGGACACCCCGCGGTCGGCGCTCCTGTGGTTCCGGAGTTGCCGTCGCTGCGATGTGTCCCGATCGCCATGTAGAGGTTCGCAAACCTCGGGCTCGGATACAACCCCCTTCGGGGAGGAATTTTTGATTCTTCGGTGTCGCCTAGCTCACAGCCAGTACTTCTATGGAGTGAAGGGGGCTTGTGCGTTCGAGAAGAAGGGCGAAGCCCCCTTCCGGTCACACAATCACACGCAGTGCCCGCCGAACGCCTGTGAAACTGACGCGACTCCGGTCTCCAAGATGGTCCCCGTCGACCTGGAACGGCACAGGTTCCTGGGAAACCAAGGTGAAGTGTCTGACGTCGTGATAGGAGACGACGTGCTTTCCGGACGGGCCGGCCGGCGGGGCGCCGTCGCTCGAAGGCGCGTACGACCGCAGGATCTGACGGATCGTTCGAGCAGTACCGAACGCCGTCATCCGGGTGATGCCGAAGACGTCCAGATCCGTGTCGAAGGAGGCGAGGGGCGAGGGGTAGACCGGACGGCTGCCGAGGAACGTCCACGGCGAGGTGTTGCTGACTATCGTCAGCGCCAGGCCCGGAACGGCCTCGCGGCCCGGTATTTCCAAGGCCACCGGGCCCGAGCGGCGCTGCTCACGCTGGGTGAAGTAGTGCCGGAGGGCCTGCCCGACGTACAGGGCGTGGGTGGACTTGCGCCCGGCCCTGCGCTGCTCCTCGACCCGGCCCACCACGCCGGCGTCGAAGCCGAGGCCGGCGGTGAAGGTGAACCAGCGGTCCGGCAGCCCCTCGGTCATCGCCTTGCCCAGGCCGATCGGCCGCTCGTGCCCCTGCTCCAGTGCGTTCAGCAGGGCGCCGGTGGCCTCCACCGGGTCGTTGGGCAGGCCCAGTGCGCGGGCGAAGACATTGGTCGAACCGCCCGGCACCACGGCCAGTCGCGGGACCTTCTCGCCCGGGCCGTGCGCCAGCAGCCCGTTCACCACCTCGTTGACGGTGCCGTCCCCGCCCAGCGCCACCACCAGGTCGACCGTGCCGTCCTGGGCGGCGTCCCGGGCCAGGTCGTGCGCGTGCCCCCGGTACTGGGTCTCGGCGACGTCCAGCTTGAGGTCGCTGCGCAGCGCGTGGATCAGTACGTCCCTGGTCCGGCCACTGGTGGTGGTGGCCTTGTGGTTCACGACCAGGAGAGCGCGCATGGGGAAAGCCTACGGGGCCGTACGGACCGACCGGCGGCTACCCTGCTGGAGTGACCGCAGAATCCTCCGCACCCGTACCCGCCCGCCCGGTCCCGCTCACCCTGGGCGCCGCCATCACCGCCCTGGAGGGCGCGGCGCTCGCCGTCGTCGGCGTCTCGGACATGGTGTCCGCACTGTCCGGCCAGGCCAAGCAGCTGGCCCTGAACGAGTTCGGCGGCCTGGTCATCGTGCTGCTCGGGGTGCTGCCGATACTGGCCGCCCGCGCGCTGCTCAAGGAGCGCCGCTGGGGCCGCAGCCCCGCCGTGCTGACCAACTCGATCTGCCTGCCGGTGGCTTACTACATGGTCCAGAGCGGCGGCGCGATGATCGCGGTCGGTGCGCTGGTCGGCCTGCTCGGCCTGGTGGGCATCGGTGCGCTGCTGAACCCGAGGTCGACGGCGGCCCTGTACGCGCAGCAGGAGGGCTGAGCGCCCCCACCGCCCCGAACACGAACGGACGGCCGCCGCAGCACCCGCTGCGGCGGCCGTCCGTTCGTGCCGGTCCTGCTACTCCTCGACGAGGAGCTTCTCCCGCAGCTGGGCCAAGGTCCGGGCCAGCAGGCGGGACACGTGCATCTGGGAGATCCCCACCTCGGCGGCGATCTGCGACTGGGTCATGTTCCGGAAGAACCGCAGCACCAGGATCTTCTGCTCCCGGGGCGGCAGTTGGGCCAGCAGGGGCTTGAGCGACTCGCGGTACTCGACGCCCTCCAGTGCCTCGTCGGTGGCGCCCAGGGTGTCCGCCACGGCCGGCGACTCGTCGTCGCTGTCCGGGACGTCCAGGGACAGCGTGGAGTACGCGTTGGCGGACTCCAGGCCCTCCAGCACGTCCTCCTCGGAGATGCCCAGGTGCTCGGCCAGCTCGTGCACCGTGGGGGAGCGGCCGTGCCGCTGGGAGAGCTCGCTGGTCGCCGTGGTGAGCGACAGCCGCAGCTCCTGGAGGCGGCGCGGGACGCGCACCGCCCACCCCTTGTCGCGGAAGTGCCGCTTGATCTCGCCGACGATGGTCGGCGTCGCGTAGGTGGAGAACTCGACCCCGCGCTCGTGGTCGAAGCGGTCCACCGACTTGATCAGTCCGATGGTGGCGACCTGGGTCAGGTCGTCCAGCGGCTCACCCCGGTTGCGGAACCGCCGGGCCAAGTGCTCGACCAGCGGGATGTGCATCCGGACCAGCTGGTTGCGCAGCTCCACGCGCTCCGGGGAGCCCTCGGGCAGCGCGGCCAGCCGGACGAACAGCGCGCGGGCGGCCTCCCGGTCCGGTGCGCCGGTGCGGTGCGAGCCCTGGGCGGGCACGGCGCCGTGCAGGTCCGCGCCCTCCGCCGCCGGTTCCGGCGGGGGAGTGGAGGCGGGCGTCGGCTCAGACGTCGGCTCGGTCGGGTGGCTCATCCGGTGGGCGTCCTTCGGGTGCGCTTCGTCGTTGGCGGCGAGGCCGGAAACGCTCGCCTGGGTCGGTACGGCAGGTCCCGCCGTCGCGAGGCCGGTACGGTCCAGATCACTCACGGCCATTCCCCCGTTCCGTTCCGGGAGCACCGGGGCCGTCGGCCCCGGCATCGTCTCGTTGGTCGTACCGCCGGTGGGCGGTACCGGGAGCCGCCCACCGGCCCCGGGTGGGGTGCGGCGGACGGCCCTTGCAGGGTGCTGCTGCTCGGTGCCCGGTCAGTGGGCGGCGGACCCGCCGCGCTTCTTGTGCAGGCTGATCGTCACGGTGTTGTCCTCGGCGACCGAGGAGTCCACCTCGCCGGCCAGCGCGGAGAGCACCGTCCACGCGAAGGTGTCGCGTTCGGGCGCCTTGCCGTCCGTGGTCGGAGCGGAGACCGTCACCTTGAGCGAGTCGCCGACCAGCCGGAACTCGCAGGACAGGACGGAGCCGGGCACCGCCTGCTGGAGCAGGATGGCGCAGGCCTCGTCCACCGCGATCCGCAGGTCCTCGATCTCGTCGAGGGTGAAGTCCAGCCGGGCGGCAAGCCCGGCCGTCGCTGTTCGCAGCACGGAGAGGTAGGCCCCTGCCGCGGGCAGCCGGACCTCCACGAAGTCCTGAACTCCGAGATCGCTGTCGATCTGGGACACCCTTGCCTCCTGGGTGACGCGCTGTGCTTGCTTGGTACCCCCGAGGGGGCGTCCTCCGCACCCGGTGCGGGAGTTACTCATGGTAAGGCATTGCGACGCAGGGTGGCAGGGGCTTTGCCCCTACTCCGTGCGTGGGTTCAACGCTTCCCGGCGGCCGTGAGTGCCTCATCGGTGAGCCGGTAGACCGTCCACCCGTTCATCGGCACCGCGCCGAGCGAGCGGTAGAAGTCGATCGAGGGCTGGTTCCAGTCCAGCACCGACCATTCGACCCGGGCGTAGCCGCGCTCGACGGCGATCCTCGCCAGCTCCAGCAGGAGCGCCTTGCCGTGGCCGCCGCCGCGGGCCTGCGGGCGGACGTAGAGGTCCTCCAGGTAGATCCCGTGGGTGCCGCGCCAGGTCGAGAAGTTGAGGAACCAGAGCGCGAAGCCGACCGGTTCGCCGGTGGCCGGGTCCTCCGCGATCAGGCCGAACAGCGCCGGGGCGGCGCCGAACAGCGCCTCGCGCAGCTGCTCCTCCGTGGCCACCGCCTCCTGGGGGGCCTTCTCGTACTCCGCGAGCTCACGGATCATGGCCAGGACGACGGGAACGTCGGTGACGACGGCGGTGCGGATCATGCCGCGAGCCTACTGCGCGGGCCCCGCCCGGGCCCAGGGCCGGAGCGGGGTCCGATCGTCGGTCGCGCCGGTCAGCGGGCCGGGACGGTGCGCAGGAACCCGGCCAGGGTGCTGATCGCGGCCGGGTTGCGCGGACTCTCGACCAGGTCGACGTAGTCCATGACGAAGATCCGGTCGTTCCTGATCGCGGCGACGTTCGCCAGCGGCGGGAAGGACTTGAGGAACGTCCGCTTCTCCTCGGCGCCCGGGGTCGCGTAGTTGTTGATCACGATCACCTCGGGGTCGCGCTGCACCACGCTCTCCCAGCCGGCGGTGACCCAGGTGTCCGCGAGGTCGCCCATGACGTTGGTCCCGCCGGCCTTCGCGATGATCTCGTTCGCGGCGGCGAACTTCCCGGCGGTGTACGGCTTGTCCTGCCCGCTGTCGTACAGGAAGACGGACGGGCGGCGCTCCGGCTGCGGCACGGCGGCGATGGTGGCCCTGGACTCGGCGATCAGCTTGTCCGCGCGGTCCTCGACGTCGAAGATCGCGCCCAGGTTGGCCAGGTCGGTGTAGAGCGCCTCCAGCGGGTCCATCACCCCGCGCTCGGAGCCCTTGCCGCTGCGGCAGGACTCGCTGAGCACGTAGGAGTCCACGCCGAGCGCCTTGAACGCCTGCGGAGTGACCCCGCTGCCCTCGTCGAAGCCGTAGTGCCAGCCGGCGAACACCAGGTCGGCCTTGGCGTCCAGGGCGATCTCCTTGGTGAGCACCTTCTTGGAGAGCCAGCTGGTCTGCCGGTAGCCGTCCTTCCAGGCCACCTTGTCGACCTGCCCCTTGTCGTCGGGCATCACGTAGCCGGCCATCCGGTCGGCGAGGCCGAGGGAGAGCATCAGTTCGGTGATGTTGACGTCGTTGGTCACCACCCGGGCGGGCTTCTGCGCGAAGGTGAGCCGCTCGCCGCAGTTCGTCACGGTCACCGGGTAGTGGCCGGAGGCGGTGGCGGCGCCGGGGCGGGGGGCGATCTCGGCGCCGCAGGCGGTCAGCCCGAGGGTGAGCAGGGCGGTGGCGGCAACGGCCTTGGTGCGCATACGGGTTCCTTCGGATCGGAACGGTCCCGGGGATTCGCGGGGGGTCAGGCGAGACGGTCGAACAGCAGCTGGAGGGCGCCGGTCCCGGGGTGGCGGACGGGGGTGGCCCGGACGCCGAACACCTCGGCCAGCAGTTCGGGGCGGAGCACCTCGTGGGGCTCGCCGGCGGCGACGATCCGGCCGGCCTCCAGCACGTACAGCCGGTCGCAGTGGCCCGCCGCCAGGTTGAGGTCGTGCAGGGCGGTGAGCACCGTCGGCCCGGCCTCGCGGGCGAGTGCCAGCACCTCCAACTGGTGGGCGATGTCGAGGTGGTTGGTGGGCTCGTCCAGCACCAGCAGGCGCGGTTCCTGGACGAGCGCGCGGGCGATCAGCACCCGCTGCTTCTCGCCGCCGGACAGGCTCGGGAAGGCGCGTTCGGCGAGGTGGTCGGCCCGGACCCGGCGCAGCGCGGCGGCGCAGCGCTCCCGGTCCCCGGCGGTCGGGCCGGCGGCGAGGCCGCGCCGGTGCGGCAGCCGGCCCATGGCGACCACCTCGGCCACCGTGAACTCGAACTCGGCGGGGTGCTCCTGGGTCAGCGCGGCCACCCGGCGGGCGGTGTCGCGGGCGGTGAGCGCGTGCAGGTCGTCGCCGCCCAGCCTGACGGTCCCGCCGGCCGGGCGCAGCACCCGGTAGACGCAGCGCAGCAGGGTCGACTTGCCGCTGCCGTTCGGGCCGATCAGTCCGATCACCTGCCCGGCGGCGGCCGTCAGGCTCACCTCGTGGACCAGCCGGGCGCCGGCCAGTTCCACCGAGACGCCGTCGACCCGCAGGTCCTCCGCGCCGGTCGAAGGGGTCGGGGCCGTCATCGCCGGCCTCCGAAGGCCTGGCCGCGGCGGCGCATCATCAGCAGGAAGGCGGGCACCCCGAGCACCGCGGTGAACACCCCGACGGGCAGTTCGGCGGGTGCCAGCAGGGTGCGGGAGGCGATGTCCACCCAGACCAGCAGCAGCGCCCCGGCGAGCGGCGCGATCGCCAGCACCCGGCGGTGCCCGGCGCCGACCAGCATCCGGGCCAGGTGCGGCATCAGCAGTCCGACGAAGCCGATCGCCCCGCTGACGGCGACCACGGTGCCGGTGACGGCGGCGGTGACCACGAACAGTTCCCGGCGCAGCCGGTCCGGGTCGACGCCGAGCGAGGCGGAGGTCTCGTCGCCCATCGCGAGCGCGTCCAACCGTCCGGCGGCGCAGGCCAGATAGGCCAGTCCGGCCAGGACGGTGGCGGCCGCGATCGGCACCGAGCCCCAGGTGGCGCCGCCGAGGCTGCCGAGCAGCCACATCATGGCGTCCCGGGCGGCCTCGGCGTGGTCGGCGGAGAAGACCATCAGGGTGGTCAGGGCGGAGAAGCCGTAGGAGAGCGCGGTGCCGGTGAGCACCAGCCGCAGCGGGGTGAGCCCGTACGCGGTGCGGGCGGCGAGGTAGACCAGCACCATGGCGAGCAGCGCGGAGCCGAACGCGGAGACCGAGATCGCCCACACCCCGAGCGAGGCGAAGGCGCCGAGCAGCAGGACGGCGTTGGCGCCGACGGCGGCGCCGGAGGAGATGCCCAGGACGAACGGGTCGGCGAGGGCGTTGCGCACCAGGGCCTGGACGGCGACCCCGGTGGCGGCGAGCCCGCCGCCGACCACGGCGGCCAGCAGGGTGCGCGGCAGCCGCAGCTCCCAGACGATCGCGTACGCCGCCGCGTCGCTCGCGTCCAGCCGTCCGCCGGTCAGCCCGGCGCCCAACAGTCGCAGGACGTCCGGGAGTTCGATTCCGGAGGCGCCGAGCGCGACGCCGCAGACCAGGGAGAGCAGCAGGGCGGCGGCGAGGCCGAGGGCGAGCGGGAGGGTCGGTATTCGGCGAACGGGGTCACTCACGGGCGGGCGTGCCTTGCCTCGGGCCGCGGGTGTGCCGGGGCGGGCGCCGGCCGGGGTCGGGCCCGGGCGCCTTCCCCTCGCAGTCCACGGCGAGTTGTCGGGAGTTCAGCGGCCGGGGGCGATCGGGCTGGCCCGGCCCCGGGACCGCGGGCCGTGCTCACCGTTGCGGGTCAGCGCCGGATTCTCACCGGACTTCCCCCTCGGACGCCCTGGCAGCATAACAGCCACTCAGGGTAGGCAACCCTTACCGGGGTCCGTTCCCGGGGCGGGGGCACGGGAACGCACGACCGCCCCCGTCCGACGGTGCGGACGGGGGCGGCCGGGTGGCGACGCGTCAGGCTCAGGCCTGCTTGGTCTCCCAGAAGATCTTGTCGACCTCGGCGATCAGGTCCAGCAGGGCCTGGCCGGTGGCCGGGTCGGTGGACGCCTTGGCGGCCGAGGCGGCCTTCAGGGTGTCGTTGATCAGCTGGTGCAGCTGCGGGTACTTCTCGAAGTGCGGGGCCTTGAAGTAGTCGCTCCACAGCACCGAGATGTGGTGCTTGACGGCCTCGGCGCGCTGCTCCTTGATGATGATGGCGCGGGCGCGGAAGTGCGGGTCCTCGTTGGCCTGGTACTTCTCCTGGGTGGCCTTGACCGACTCGGCCTCCAGCTTGGCCTGGGCGGGGTCGTAGACACCGCACGGCAGGTCGCAGTGGGCGTGAGCAGTGGCACGCGGTGCAAACAGACGAGAGAACATGGGAGTCCTTCCTTAGATCGTCTTCCCGCGCCCGAGATTACCCTTCCGGCCTCCGGGTTTCGCGGCCGGGCGGTGGGCCTAGGGCGAAAGACGGACCCGGAACCGGGGTAATCCGGACATCGAACGGATGACGGTCCGTACGGCAGACTGGGGCGGTCGGTCCGGGAGGAGGAGCCATGGCGCGGAGCGCGGAGCCGCAGGGCGGCGGGCAGGGCGGCGCGGTGCCGTTCGGGCTGGTCGACGTGACGGGCCCGTCGATGGTCCCGACCCTGCGCGAGGGCGACCGGCTGCTGGTCCGCTACGGGGCGCCGATCCGGCCCGGCGCGGTGGTGCTGTTCCGGCACCCGTTCCAGCAGGACCTGCTGGTGGTGAAGCGGGCCGCCGAGCGCCGCCCGAAGGGCTGGTGGCTGCTGTCCGACAACCGTCCGGTGGACAGCGACAGCCGCAGCTACGGCCCGGTCCCGGACGAGCTGGTGCTCGGCCGGGTGCTGCTGCGGCTGCGGCCGAGCCCCGCCTGGCTGGCGCCGGGCCGCGGGCTGGAGCGGCTGCTGCTCGGCCCCCGGCTGGCCCGGGTGCCGGGCCTGGCCCGGCGGTTCGGGGTCTTCGTCGACGAGCTCTGAGCCCCGGCCGGCTACTGCCCGGTGCCCAGCGCGGCCTCGGCCTCCAGCCGCTTGCGGGCCCGGTACGCGGCGACGTTGGCGCGGGTCGCGCAGCGGTCGGAGCAGTAGCGGCGGGAGCGGTTGGTCGAGGTGTCCAGGTAGGCGTTGCGGCACGGCGCGGCCTGGCAGATGCCGAGCCGGTCGGCGCCCAGTTCGGTGAGGTGCACGGCCAGGCCCATGCAGGCGACGGCGCTGAAGTGCGCGGTGGCGGTGGGCGAGTTGTCGGCCAGGTGCAGGTGCCAGCGCGGCCGGCCGGCGTCGTCCAGGTAGTCGTGCCCGGAGACCAGCGGGCTGACGGGGTACTCCATCAGCAGGCTGTTCAGCAGGTCGACGGACCGGATCTCGTCCCCCTCGGCGGCGGCCTCGAACACTCCGCGCAGCCTGGTCCGCACCGCCCGCAGCCGGGGCACGTCGGACTCGTCGGCCAGCGCGGCGGCGCGGGAGGAGTCGGAGAAGAGGGCGCGCACGGCGTCCACCGAGGTCAGCGTGTCGGTGCCGCGCTCGGGTTCCTCGGTGTTCACCAGCCGAACGGCGAGGTCGGCGTACGAGGCGAGCTCCACGGCGGTCCTTCCAGTGGTTGCGTAACGGGCCCGGATGGTTCCGGTAACGGGCTGGGCGCTTCCAGCCTATTACCCGGCTGGGGAAAACGTCGGCGCCCGGCAGGAAGTCGTCTGCCGGGCGCCGACCGTACGGGCTCAGAGGACCTTGGAGAGGAAGGCCCTGGTGCGCTCGTGCTGGGGGTTGGTGAGCACCTCGCGGGGGTTGCCGGACTCGACCACCACACCGCCGTCCATGAACACCAGGGCGTCGCCGACCTCGCGGGCGAAGCCCATCTCGTGGGTCACGACCACCATCGTCATGCCCTCCTCGGCCAGGCCGCGCATGACGTCCAGGACGTCGCCGACCAGCTCCGGGTCGAGCGCCGAGGTGGGCTCGTCGAAGAGCATCAGCTTGGGCTTCATGGCCAGCGCGCGGGCGATCGCCACGCGCTGCTGCTGGCCGCCGGACAGCTGCGAGGGGTAGTTCTTCGCCTTGTCGGCGAGGCCGACCCGCTCCAGCAGGGCCATCGCGCGCTCCCGGGCCTCGGCCCTGCTCTCGCGCTTGACCTGGACCGGCGCCTCGATGACGTTCTCCATCGCGGTCATGTGCGGGAACAGGTTGAAGCGCTGGAAGACCATGCCGATGTCGCGCCGCTTGACGGCGACCTCGCGGTCCTTGAGCTCGTGGAGCTTGTCGCCCTTCTGCCGGTAGCCGACCAGTTCGCCGTCCACCCAGAGGCGGCCGCCGTTGATCTTCTCCAGGTGGTTGATGCACCGCAGGAAGGTCGACTTGCCGGAGCCGGACGGGCCGATGAGGCAGAACACCTCGCCCTGCTTGACCTCCAGGTCGATGCCCTTGAGCACCTCGACCATTCCGTAGGACTTGTGCACGTTCTCGGCCCGGACCATCGGCTCACCGGTGGACGCGGAGTCGGTGGGGGTCTTGCTCAGATCGGTCATACGTGACCACCTCCCTCGAGCCCCGGGACGACGTCGGCGGTGGTCTTCGGGGCGGGCTTCCCGGCGAACAGGCCCCGCAGTCGCTGCAGCGGGGTGGGCGGGAGGGTGCGGTTGGAACCTCGGGCGTAGTGGCGCTCGATGTAGTACTGGCCGATGGTCAGCACCGAGGTGAAGAACAGGTACCAGAGGCTGACCACGATCAGCAGCGGGATGTTCTGGTAGTTCCGGGAGTAGATGACCTGGCCGGCCCGGAAGATCTCCTCCAGGGAGATCACGGAGACCAGCGAGGTGGTCTTGAGCATCGAGATGGTCTCGTTGCCGGTCGGCGGGATGATCACCCGCATGGCCTGCGGCAGGACGATCCGCCGCATGGTCTGGAACCGGCTCATCCCGAGCGCGTGGGCGGCCTCGGTCTGGCCCTCGTCGACCGACTGGATGCCGCCGCGGACGATCTCCGCCATGTAGGCGGCCTCGTTGAGGCCGAGGCCCAGCAGGGCGGCGACGAAGGTCGGGATCAGGACGTTGGTCTCGCCGGACCAGAACTCCGGTCCCCACGGTACGCCGATCGACAGCTTGGCCCAGATCAGGCCGAGGAAGTTCCAGAACACCAGCTGCACCAGGACCGGGGTGCCGCGGAAGATCCAGATGTAGACCCAGGCGGTGCCGGCCAGCAGCGGGTTCGGGGAGAGCCGCATCACCGCGAGGATGATGCCGCCGACCACACCCATGAGCATGGAGAGGGCGGTCAGCTCCAGTGTCACGAGCAGCCCGTGCATGATGCTGTCGTGGAACAGGTACTGCCCGACGATGTCCCACTTGAAAGCGGGGTTGGTGAAGAGGGCGCTCAGCAGCATCGCCGCGAGCAGGGCGATGACGACGGCACCCGCCCAGCGTCCGGGGTGGCGGACCGGGACGGCCTTGATGGTCTCAGGCCGTCCCTTCGGCGCCGTCCCCTTGTCCAGAGAGTTCACGGTGTGGCCTCGGGGGAGAGATGAAGCGTACGAGGGGTCAGCTGGTGGCGCCGTTGACGACGGACTTGTCGAGGGCACCGGCCTCGACGCCCCACTTGGTGAGGATCTGCTTGTAGGTGCCGTCGTCGATCAGCGACTGGACGGCGCCCTGGATCGCCGGGGTGAGCTTGGAGCCCTTGGCGAGGGCGACGCCGTAGGGGGCCACGCCGTAGGTGTCGCCGAGCTTCTCCAGCTGCCCGCCGGACTGCTTGATCGCGTAGTCGACGACCTGGGAGTCGGCCATCATCGCGTCGTCGCGGCCGGAGACCACGGCGTTGGTGACGTCCGTCTGGAGGTCGAACTTGTCGCCCTCGTTCTGGATGCCCGGCTTGCCGGCCTTGGCGCAGTCCGGGTTGCGGGTGTCCTTGATCTCGTCGGCCTGAGTGGTGCCGGTCTGGACGGCGACCTTCTTGCCGCAGAGGTCCTTCGGGTCGACCTTGCCCGGGTTGCCCTTCTTGACCGCGATGGCGCTGCCCGAGTTGAAGTAGGTCACCATGTCGACGACCTGCTCGCGCTCCTTGTTGTCCGTGAAGGACGACATGCCGAGCTGGAACTTGTTCGACTGGATGCCGGGGATGATCGCGGTGAAGCCGGAGTCCTGGACCTCGGCCTTGAGGCCGAGCTTGGCGGCGATCGCGTTGGCGAGGTCGACGTCCATGCCGATGACCTTGCCGCTGTCGTCCTTGAACTCGTCCGGCGCGTACGAGGCGTCCGCGCCGACCAGGAGCTTCCCGGCCGACTTGACGTCGGCGGGGACGAGGGCGGCCAGCTTGTCGTCGGCCTTGACCGTGTTCACGGTCGCGGAGGCGTTGGGGGCGCCGCTGCCGTCGCTGCTCTTGCTGCTGCTACAGCCGGTCAGTGCCAGGGACACGGACACGGCAGCCACGCCGGCCGCGAAGAGGCGGGTGCGCTGGGTACGGACGGTCATGAGGGGGATCTCCTCCTGGGGAGAGAAATCGGGCGGAGCGCGCCGCGGGAGCGGCGCACCGGGGCAGCTGGCCGTACGGAGCCGTACGGGTGGTCACTCGCTGTACGTCGTCGTACGTGCGTTGCCGGGTGGTGCAGTTGCCTGGGCGCAGGTGGCCGCCCAGGGTGGTGCGGGTACTGCTTCCGCCACCCTCCGCCGAGGTGGACGTCGACCTGAACCGCCTCGACCGGTGGTCGGCTCGATCCGAGATGGGGGGAATCCTGCCATCTGATGACGGTCAGGTGGCCCTCATCCAGATCAAAATCGGATAACGAGGGCTCGTGCTGTCCGCTATTCGGACGGATCGCGTGCCCCTGTCACCCTGCGTATAAGTATGCAGATCCGGCAGTGGTGTTCCCGGACGCCCCGCCGCTGCCCCGCGGCCCCGCCCGTTCCCCGCTCCCGCCCCGCCGCCCCGGGCGGGTCAGATGCCCCCGTTGACCACCGCGTTCTGCGCCGCGCCCGCGCTCACGTTCCACTTGGCGAGGATCTTGTCGTACTCGCCGCTGCGGATCAGCTGGTCCACCGCCTTGGCCACGGTGTCGCGCAGCTCGGTGTCCTCCTTGCGGACCGCGATGCCGTACGGGTTGGAGGTCGACTTGGCCCCGGTCACCTCGAAGCGGCCCCCGCCGTCCGTGGTCTTCGCCGCGTAGGCGGCCACCGGGAAGTCGTTCAGCCCGGCCGCGGCGGTGCCGGCGGCGACCTCGGCCAGCGCCTTGGCGTCGGTGTCGAAGCGGTGCACGGTCAGCTGCTTGCCGGCGCGCGAGCAGACGGCGACCTGCCGGGTGGCGATCTCGTCCTGGGTGGTGCCCTGCTGGAAGGCGATCGTCCGGCCGCACAGGTCGTCCAGGGTCCGGATGCCCTTGGGGTTGCCCTTCGGGACGACGATCGAGGTCCCGGCGATGAAGTAGTCGACGAAGTCGACGCCCGGGTTGACCTGCTTGCCGTCGGCGTCCAGGCCCTCGCGGCGCGCACGGACGTCGCTGAGCGCGGACATCGCCACGTCGAACTGCTTGCCCTGGAGGTTCGGTATCAGCTTGTCGAAGGGGGTGTCCACGAACTCGACCCGCACGTCGAGGATCCGGCCGAGGGCGGTGGCGAGCTCCGGGTCGAGGCCGGCCGGCTTGCCGTCCGAGCCGCGGAACTCCACCGGCGCGTAGTTGACGTCCATGCCGACGCGCAGCACCCCGGCGGAGCGCTGCGCCTTCGGCAGCTTGCTGCGGACGTCCTTGACCGGGTCGCTCGCGGCGGCCTGCCCGTCACCGCCGCAACCGGTGAGCAGCAGGGCGCCGGCGGCGGCCAGGGCGGCCGCGGCGAAGGCCGGGCGACGGGCGGGAGGGCGGAGAGGCATGAGGGTGCTCCTGAGGGCGGAACCGGGGTCGCCGCGGTGTCGCGCGGGTGTACGCGGAACGGCGGACAAGCGATCCTGCCATCCCGCCCTGCCGGGCCCGGCAGCGGGTGTGTCAGAATTCGGTACCGGGTGACCCCCGAACGCTCGAACCAGACCGACGAGCCCCGACAGGCTCGGGGTGCCCAGGACCGGAAGTCATCACGTGGCTCCGTATCCGGGGCACCGATCCCCTGCGGATCTGCGTTCACACTTGCGGGTGCGCGTGCCTCAGCGCCGTTGCCGCCGCCGGAGCCCGGCACTTCCGACACCGGGCCCCAGCCGACGCGACAGCACGGCGATGAACTGCGCGTGACGAGGACGAAAAGGCATAGGTGCGATGCCTCCGTCCGACCTACGCTCGGCCCGGTAGCACAAGCGGACAACACAAGACCCCATAAAAACCCTCATCCGAGGGCGCCACCCGACGGCAGCGCCCCCGCCCCGACCCCGGGTCCGCTCAGGCGTACCCGGTTTCCGGCTTACGGCCGGGGCGCCCAGTCCGTCGGCCGCGCACCTCGCCGGAAACAATGACGAAGAGGTCATCGTGGCAGCGGAGATCATCAGCAGCACCCAGGACACCGTCGATCCGGTCGACGCCGTTTTCGCGCTCCACCGCGGCGGCAAGATGGAGATCCGGGCGACCGTGCCGGTGCGCGACGCGGACGACCTGTCCCTCGCCTACACCCCCGGTGTCGCCCGGGTCTGCACGGCCATCGCCGAGCAGCCGGAGCTGGTCAACGACTACACCTGGAAGTCCAACACCGTCGCGGTGGTCACCGACGGCACCGCCGTGCTGGGCCTGGGCGACATCGGCCCGGAGGCCTCGCTCCCCGTGATGGAGGGCAAGGCCATCCTGTTCAAGCAGTTCGGCGGGGTGGACGCGGTGCCGATCGCGCTCGCCTGCACCGAGGTGGACGAGATCGTCGAGACGGTGGTCCGGCTGGCCCCGTCCTTCGGCGGCGTCAACCTGGAGGACATCTCCGCCCCCCGCTGCTTCGAGATCGAGCGCCGGCTCCAGGACGCCCTGGACATCCCGGTCTTCCACGACGACCAGCACGGCACCGCGATCGTCACCACCGCCGCCCTGTGGAACGCTGCCAAGGTGACCGGCCGGGAGATCGGCGCGCTGCGGGCCGTGATCTCCGGCGCCGGCGCGGCCGGCATCGCCATCGCCAAGATGCTGCTGGCCGCGGGCATCGGCGACGTCTCCGTCTGCGACCGCAAGGGCGTGGTGTACCGGGGCCGCGAGGACCTGACCGACGTCAAGGCCGAGATCGCCGAGCTGACCAACCGTTCGGAGCTCAAGGGCTCGCTGGCCGACGCGCTGGCCGGCGCCGACGTGTTCATCGGCGTCTCCGGCGGCACCGTGCCGGAGGAGGTCGTGGCGACCATGGCCGAGGGCGCGTTCATCTTCGCGATGGCCAACCCCAACCCGGAGATCCACCCCGAGGTGGCGCACAAGTACGCGGCGGTCGTCGCCACCGGGCGCAGCGACTTCCCGAACCAGATCAACAACGTGCTGGCCTTCCCGGGCATCTTCGCGGGCGCCCTCCAGGTGCGGGCCTCCCGGATCACCGAGGGCATGAAGCTGGCCGCCGCCAAGGCGCTGGCCGCCGTGGTGGCCGACGAGCTGACCCCGCAGAAGGTCATCCCCTCGCCGTTCGACGAGCGGGTCGCCCCGGCCGTCACCAAGGCCGTGGCCGAGGCCGCCCGCGCCGAGGGCGTGGCCCGGATCTGACGCGGTGCCGGGGGAGCGCGCCGGCCACGACGGCCGCTCCCCCCCCCGCGCCCTGCCCTCCCCCCCCCGAGCCGAAGGGGCGCGCCGGTGCCGAAAGGGAGCGACGCAGGAGCGAGGGAGCGCCGACCGTCGGCACCGGGTCGGAGCGCCCCGGAGGCGAGCGGGGGAGCGACAGCCGGGACACGCGTCACACCCACGTGTGGTTCCCGGCCCCGGCCGTCCCGGCTAGTGTCCGGGGCATGTTTGCTGCCTATGCCGCCCGTATCGACGCCGACGACCCGCTCAGCGGGCTGGAGTTGGGCGAACTCCCCGAGCCGCAGGCCCGTCCCGGGTGGAGCGTGGTCACGGTCCGGGCCGCCAGTCTCAACCACCACGACCTGTGGTCCCTGCGCGGCGTCGGCCTGCCCGCCGAGAAGCTGCCGATGATCCTCGGCTGCGACGCCGCGGGCGTCGACGAGGACGGCAACGAGGTGGTCGTCCACTCGGTGATCGGCCAGTCCGGTCACGGGGTGGGCCCGACGGAGCCCCGGTCCATCCTGACCGAGCGTTACCAGGGCACCTTCGCCCAGCGGGTGGCCGTGCCCACCTGGAACCTGCTGCCCAAGCCGGCCGAGCTGAGCTTCGAGGAGGCCGCCTGCCTGCCCACGGCCTGGCTGACGGCGTACCGGATGCTGTTCACCAACGCCGGGGTCAAGCCCGGTGACACGGTGCTGGTGCAGGGGGCCGGCGGCGGGGTGGCGACCGCACTGATCGTGCTCGGCAAGGCGGCCGGCCTGCGGGTGTGGGTCACCGGCCGGGACGAGGCCAAGCGCGAGCGGGCGGTCGGGCTCGGCGCGGACGCGGCCTTCGAGAGCGGCGCCCGGCTGCCCGCCCGGGTGGACGCGGTGATGGAGACGGTCGGCGCCGCGACCTGGTCGCACTCGGTGAAGTCGCTGCGCCCGGGCGGCAGCATCGTCATCTCGGGTGCCACCTCCGGCCCCAGCCCGAAGGCCGCCGAGCTGAACCGGATCTTCTTCCTGGAGCTCAAGGTGGTCGGTTCGACCATGGGCACCAAGGAGGAGCTGGCCGGGCTGCTGTCCCTGTGCGCCACCACCGGGGTCCGTCCGGTGATCGACTCGGTGCTGCCGCTGGCCGAGGCCCGGGACGGCTTCGCCCGGCTCGCCAAGGGTGACGTCTTCGGCAAGATCGTGCTCAACCCCTGACGCGCGGCGGCCCGGCACCCCCGACCAGGGGGCGCCGGGCCCGCGCGGGCGGCCGGGTCAGCCGAGCAGCCGCTTCAACCGTTCGCCGGCGGTGCCCAGCACCGAGCGGGCCTCGGCCAGCGCGTCGGCGCTCACCCCGCCGTCCCGGGCCGCGTCGCGGACCTGGTCGCGGAAGCGGTCGAGCAGCCGCTCCAGTTCGCGGGCGGGGTCGCCGTCCGGATCGGTGCGCGCCCACGGCGGCAGGTCGGCGGTGGCGGTCGGTCCGTCCTGGCTCCTGCCCGAGTCCTCGTTCGAGCCCTTGTCCAGGTCGATCCGGGTGACGGTGACCCGCTCGGAGGACCCGGCGCCCTCGGCCGTCCCGGCGCCCTCGCCGGTCGGGTGGCCCCAGCGGGCCGCGTCGGCCAGCCCGGCCAGGCCCTTGGTCAGCTCGGACAGGCCCTCGGCCAGCCCGGTCGGCCAGTCGCCCTTGGCGGCGTGCTCGCGCACCTGCTGCTCGACCCGGCGCTTGATCCGCAGCGCCTCCTGCTGGGCGGCGGTGCGGGAGGCCTTGGCCTGCTCGCGCAGCCGGCGGGCCTCCTCCTCGGCGGCCTTCGCCTTGGCCTTGGCGGCCCGCTCCTGCTCCCGGGCGCGCTTGGCCTGCTCCTTGGCCTGCCGCTTGAACTGGGCGAACTCCTCCTTGGCGCGCTGCCAGGAGTCGTTGTCGCCCCAGGGCCCGGCCCACGGGTCGCCGCCGGTCTCGGTGCGGTCCGGCCGGGGAGCCTGCTTGGCGGCCTGCCAGAGCTCCTCGCGCAGGTCCTTGGCGCTGTCCCGGACGTCCTCCCGGATCGCCCCGGCGAGCTGCGCCACCGAGTCGTGGATCTCCAGCTCCAGCTCGTCCAACTCGACCTGCCGGGCTTCGAGTTCGGCGCGCCCGGCGTCGGTCAGCTGGTAGACCTTGCGGCCGCCCTCGGTGCTGTGGCTGACCAGGCCCTCCTGCTCCAGCTTCGCCAGCCGCGGGTAGACCGTGCCGGCGGACGGCGCGTACAGGCCCTGGAAGCGCTCCTCCAGCAGGCGGATCACCTCGTAGCCGTGCCGCGGGGCTTCGTCCAGCAGCTTGAGCAGGTAGAGCCGGAGCCGGCCGTGGCCGAAGACGGGGCTCATCTCAGGCCTCCTTGGTGAGGTCGGGGCCGGTGGGCGCGTCGGAGGCGGGGCCGGCCGGGAGCTCCCGGACCACCACGGGGGCGTCGTCCTCCGACTCGGGGCGGCGCAGGACGGTGACGGCGCCGGAGACGGTGGTGACGTTGAGGCTGCCGCGGCCCTCGCCGATCTGGCCGGTGATCTTCTTGGCGCCCCAGGTGCTGCTCATCGTGAGCTCGTCGAAGGTGCTGGAGACGTCGCCGCTGGTGGAGCCGGCCTCGACGGTGGCGTCGGCCAGCGAGGGGATCCGGACCACGACCGGGCCGCTGACGGTGTTGACCTTGACGTCGGTCTCGCCGGCCACGTCGAGGTCCAGGGTGACTGCGCCGGTGACGGTGTTGGCCTGGACCCGGTCGGCGGTGCCGGCGATCACGGTGAGCTGACCGGAGACGGTGTTGACCTTGAGCTGGCCGCCGACCGCCTGGGCGTCCACGTCGCCGGTGACGGTGCTCGCGTCGATCCGGCCGGTGACCCCGGCCAGGGTGGTGTCGCCGCTGGCGCTCTGCACCGAGACGTGGCCGTCGATGCCGCTCACGGTGGCGTGGGCCGACACGGTGCCGACCTTGACCTCGGTGCCGGCCGGCACGGTCAGGGTGACGCCGACCGAGCGCTTGCGCTTGAAGGAGTCGAAGAAGCTGCGGACCGAGCCGACCGACTTGATCCAGGTGCCGAACTCGCCCCAGCTGTTGATGTCCTTGTAGGTGACGGTCAGGACGCCGTCGACCAGCGTCAGGTGCAGCGGGTCGCCGGTGAGGTCGGTGACCTCCAGGCGGGCCGGGCCCTCGGCCGCGACCACGTTCACCGTGCCGTCGATGACGCGCACGTGCAGCGCGCGGACGGCGTCCTCGAACGTGGTCCTGCCCGGCTCCTCGATCGTCCACTGGCTCATCTCTGCCGCCTCCCGTAGCGGATCGCGATGTATCGCGTTCTCTTCCAAAGACGATATATCGCGTGCCGGGAAAAGCAAGCGGTTCCACCCCTGAACCCGGCCCGGAAGCATCCCGGAGCCGTCCCCTACGGGAGACGTGCGAGGGCCCGGAAGGCGGTGCGCCTCCCGGGCCCTCTCACGAGCGGCCGCCGGGGCTCACTCGTCGTCGTCCTCGTCGTCGAGCCGGGCCAGCCAGGTGGCCAGCCGCTCGACCGGGATCTCGAAGTCCGGGTTGAGGTCGACGAACTCGCGCAGGCGCTCGGCGAGCCACTCGAAGGTGACCTCCTCCTCGCCGCGCCGGCTCGCCAGCTCCTCGATGCCTCGGTCGGTGAAGTACACGGTCAGGTCCTCTCTCTCGAATCACGCCGGGCGGTACGCCCGCGGCCCCGCCCCCCTGGTGTCGGGGGGCGGGGCCGCGGGCGTCGGTGGTACTGCGGAGCCTGCGCGCGTCAGAGCGCGAAGATCTCCTCGAGCAGCGCCTGCTGCTCGGCCGCGTGCCGCTTGGCGGAGCCGACCGCCGGCGACGAGGCCGCGGTGCGGGCCACCCGGCGCAGGCGGGCGTCGCCGCCGCTGCGGCCGATGACGACCTGGAGGTGGTCGACCAGGTTCATCGCGATGAACGGCCAGGCACCCTGGTTGGCCGGCTCCTCCTGCGCCCAGACGAACTGGACGTTGTCGCCGTAGCGGGCCAGCTCCTCCTGGAGCTCGGCCACCGGCAGCGGGTAGAGCCGCTCGACCCGGACGATCGCGGTGTCGGTGACCCCGCGCTCGGCACGGGCGGCCGCCACGTCGTAGTAGAACTTGCCGGCGGTGATGACCACCTTGCGGACCTGTGCCGGGTCGACGGTGGTGTCGCCGATGACCGGGCGGAACGAGCCGGACAGGAACTCCTCGGTCGCACTCGCCGCGGCCTTGAGACGCAGCATCGACTTCGGGGTGAAGACGACCAGCGGCTTGTGGTGCGGGTTGTGCGCCTGCCAGCGCAGCAGGTGGAAGTAGTTCGACGGCAGGGTGGGCATCGCGACCGTCATGTTGTCCTGCGCGCACATCTGCAGG
This sequence comes from Kitasatospora sp. NPDC001309, assembly GCF_042896295.1. NCBI lineage: Bacteria > Bacillati > Actinomycetota > Actinomycetes > Kitasatosporales > Streptomycetaceae > Kitasatospora > Kitasatospora sp. NPDC001309. Next base: position 89,176 of record NZ_JBIAXC010000002.1, read on the forward strand.
AAACGCTCCGGGCGGGCGGACGAGTGGTCCGGTCCCTGGCCCTCGTAGCCGTGCGGCAGCAGCAGGGTGACGCCGGAGTGCTGGCCCCACTTCTGCTCGGCGGAGGCGATGTACTCGTCCACCATGGTCTGCGCGCCGTTGACGAAGTCGCCGAACTGCGCCTCCCACATGACCAGCGAGTTCGGGCGGGTCAGCGAGTAGCCGTACTCGAAGCCCATGGCCGCGTACTCCGACAGCAGGCTGTCGTAGACGGTGTAGCGGGCCTGGTCCTCGGTGAGGTACTGCAGCGGGGTGTAGTCCTCGCCGGTCTTGCGGTCGATCAGCACGGCGTGCCGCTGGCCGAAGGTGCCGCGGCGGCTGTCCTGGCCGGCCAGGCGGACCGGGTGGCCCTCCATGAGCAGCGAGCCGATGGCGAGGGTCTCGCCCATCGCCCAGTCGATGGTGTTGTCCTCGACCGAGGCGGCGCGGCGCTGCAGCTGCGGCAGCAGGCGCGGGTGGACGGTCAGCCAGTCCGGCAGGTTGACCTGCGAGGCGGCGATCCGCTTGACCATCTCCTGGGAGATGCCGGTCTGGATGTTGACCGGGAAGTCGGCCTGCGGCTTGCCGCCGGAGGTCGGGGCGGGCGCCTGGGCGGCGTCGCGGACCTCGGCGAAGACCTTCTCCAGCTGGCCCTGGAAGTCCTGGAGCGCCTGCTCCGCCTCTTCCATGGTGATGTCGCCGCGACCGATCAGGCCCTCGGTGTACAGCTTGCGCACCGAGCGCTTCTTGTCGATCAGGTCGTACATCAGCGGCTGGGTGAACGACGGGTTGTCGGCCTCGTTGTGACCGCGGCGGCGGTAGCAGATGAGGTCGATCACGACGTCCTTGTGGAACGCCTGGCGGAACTCGAAGGCGAGCCGCGCGACGCGGACCACGGCCTCCGGGTCGTCGCCGTTCACGTGGAAGATCGGGGCCTCGATCATGCGGGCCACGTCGGTGCAGTACATCGAGGAGCGCGAGGACGCCGGGGCGGCGGTGAAGCCGACCTGGTTGTTCACCACGACGTGCACGGTGCCGCCGGTGCGGTAGCCGCGCAGCTGCGACATGTTCAGGGTCTCCGCGACGACGCCCTGGCCGGCGAAGGCCGCGTCGCCGTGGATCTGGATCGGCAGCACCGGGAAGGTGGTGCCGCCCTGGTCCAGGATGTCCTGCTTGGCGCGGGCGATGCCCTCGACGACCGGGTCCACGGCCTCCAGGTGGGAGGGGTTCGCGGCGAGCGAGACCTTGATGGTCTCGCCGTCCAGGCCGGTGAAGGTGCCCTCGGCGCCCAGGTGGTACTTGACGTCGCCGGAGCCGTGCATCGACTTCGGGTCGAGGTTGCCCTCGAACTCGCCGAAGATCTTGCCGTACGGCTTGCCGACGATGTTGGCCAGCACGTTCAGGCGGCCGCGGTGGGCCATGCCGATGACGGCCTCGTCCAGGCGGTGCTCGGCGGCGGCGTCGATGGTCGCGTCCAGCATGGCGATCAGCGACTCACCGCCCTCCAGCGAGAAGCGCTTCTGGCCGACGTACTTGGTCTGCAGGAAGGTCTCGAAGGCCTCCGCCGAGTTCAGCCGGCGCAGGATCCGCAGCTGCTCCTCGCGCTCCGGCTTCGAGTACGGCTTCTCCAGGCGCTCCTGCAGCCACTTGCGCTGCTTCGGGTCCTGGATGTGCATGTACTCGATGCCGACGGTGCGGCAGTAGGTGTTGCGCAGCAGGCCGAGGATGTCGCGGAGCTTCATCATCTTCTGGCCGCCGAAGCCGCCGACCGCGAACTCGCGCTCCAGGTCCCACAGGGTGAGGCCGTGGGTGGTGACGTCGAGGTCGGGGTGCTTGCGCTGCTTGTACTCCAGCGGGTCGGTGTCGGCCATCAGGTGACCGCGGACCCGGTAGGAGTGGATCAGCTCCATGACGCGCGCGGTCTTGTTGACCTCGTCGTCGTGGGTGGTGGCGACGTCGGTGGCCCAGCGGACCGGCTCGTACGGGATCCGCAGCGACTCGAAGATCTCGTCGTAGAAGCCGTTCTCACCGAGCAGCAGGCGGTGGATCTCGCGCAGGAACTCGCCGGACGCCGCGCCCTGGATGACGCGGTGGTCGTAGGTCGAGGTCAGCGTCATGATCTTGGAGACGCCCAGGCGGGACAGGGTCTCCGGGGCGGAGCCCTGGAACTCGGCCGGGTACTCCATGGCGCCGACACCGACGATGGTGCCCTGGTTCTGCATCAGGCGCGGCACGGAGTGCACGGTGCCGATGCCGCCGGGGTTGGTCAGCGAGACCGTGACGCCGGTGAAGTCGTCCATGGTCAGCTTGTTGGCGCGGGCCCGGCGGACGATGTCCTCGTAGGCCTGCCAGAAGCCGAAGAAGTCGAGGGTCTCGGCCTTCTTGATGGCCGCGACGACGAGCTGGCGGTCGCCGTTCGGCTTGACCAGGTCGATCGCCAGGCCGAGGTTGACGTGCTCCGGCTTGACCAGGAAGGCCTTGCCGTCCTCCACCTTGTAGCTGTGGTTCATGCCCGGGGCGGCCTTGATGGCCTGGACCAGGGCGTAACCGATCAGGTGGGTGAAGGAGACCTTGCCACCGCGGGCGCGCTGCAGGTGGTTGTTGATGACGATGCGGTTGTCGATCAACAGCTTCGCCGGGACGGCGCGGACCGAGGTCGCGGTCGGCACCTCCAGCGAGGCGTCCATGTTGGTGGCGACGGCCTTGGCCGGGCCGCGCAGCTGCACCAGCTCGGGGCCGGCCGCGGCGGTGGCGGCGGGCGCGGCCGGAGCGGCGGCCTTGGGGGCCGGGGGCGCGGCGGGCGCGGCGGCGAGCGGGGCGGCGGGCGCAGCCGGCGCAGCAGCAGCGGCGGGCGCGGGGGCAGCGGCAGGGGTCGGCGTGGGGCCGGCCTGGGTCGCGGCCTGGGTCACTGGGGTCACCTCGGTACCGGGCTTGTAGTCGGCGAAAAAGTCCCACCAGGCTCGGTCGACCGAGTTCGGGTCCTGGAGGTACTGCTGGTAGATCTCATCGACGAGCCACTCATTGGGGCCGAAGCCAGTGGAGCTTGCCGAGCTGTTGGGGGTTTCAGGGGACTGTGGCGACACGGCGGCAACCGCCCTCTTCCGCTTCCTTTTGGGATGTTTGGACAGCGGGGATTAAGGCTACGCCCCTGACCAGTGATCGCGCAGTCCCCGGGCCCCAGGCGTCGCCCAGATCACAGTCCTGACCTGCAGATTGGCTGAAAAAGTGCGTTAGAAAGCCGTATCTGCGGGGAACCGATCGGGCCCGATCACCCCATAAATCGGGGCGAAAGCGGACAAAAGCCCAGGTTCATCCGTCGACGATCTTCGTATGCGTCTGTGCCGGATCTGTGACAAATGTCCCGACCGGCTCAGGACTGCCCGGGCAGCCGGACCTCGATCCGGCAGCCGCTCGGCGACTCGGCGACGGCGATCCGTCCGCCGTGCAGGTCCACCGCCCAGCGGGCGATCGCCAGGCCCAGCCCGGTGCCGCCGTCCGAGCCCGGCCCGGAGGCCGTCGCGGTGCCGCTGCGGCTGAACCGCTCGAAGACCCGGCCGCGGTCCGCCGGCGGGATGCCGGGGCCCTCGTCCTGGACCTCCAGGAGCAGGCCGCCGTCCTCGCCGTCGGGCCGGGCGCGCACCGTCACGGTGCCGCCGGGCGGGGAGTGCTTGCAGGCGTTGTCGACCAGGTTGGCGACCACCTGGTGGAGGCGTTCCGGGTCCGCCACGGCGGTCAGGCCGACCGGGCTGACCTCCAGGGCGAGCCGGACGTCACCGCGCCGGGAGAAGGCCCCGCCGGCCGTCGCGCCGTCCACGGTGACCCCGCGCAGCACGCCGTCCAGGAACTCGCGCACCTCGAACGGGCGGGCGTCCAGGTCGACCACGCCGTCGTCGATCTTGGAGAGGTCCAGCAGGTGGGTGACCAGGCGGCCGAGCCGCTCGGTCTGCTCCAGGGCCGCCCCCAGGGTCGCCGGATTGGGCTGGACGACGCCGTCCACCACGTTCTCCAGCACGGCGCGCAGCGCGGCGATCGGCGTGCGCAGCTCGTGCGAGACGTTGGCGACGAGTTCGCGGCGGTGCCGGTCGGCGGCCTGGAGGTCGGCGGCCATGCCGTTGAAGGCGGCGGCCAGCTCGCCGATCTCGTCGCGCGAGTTCACCTCGACCCGGCGGCTGTAGTCGCCGGAGGCCATCGCGCGGGCGGCGTCCGTCATCTCGCGCAGCGGGGCGGTGAGCCCGTGCGCGAGGAACTGCATGAACAGCAGCGAGGCGATCATGGAGAAGACCATGATGATCCGGATCTGGGTCTCGGACCGGATCGCCACGACCACCATCCCGGTGGCCAGGAACACGGAGACGATCACCAGCAGGGCGAGCTTGCCCTTGATGGAGCGGACCGGGTCGAGCGGACGGATGTCGGCCCAGACCCGGCTGGCCGCACGGGCGGCCAGGGTCTGCGGGCGCGCGCCGTCGGCGTCCCCGTTGCGTTGCTGTGGAAAGGTCATTGCTCCCCTGTGATCCCCGCGTGTTGTCACGGCGGTGCCGGGACACGGGCCCCCCGGTGGCCCGTCGCCCGGAGCCCCCGTCAGGAGAGCGGGGCCTCCAGCGCGTATCCGACGCCGTGGACGGTGCGGATCCAGCTGGCGCCGATCTTGCGGCGCAGCGCCTTCACGTGGCTGTCCACGGTCCGGGTGCCGGACGCGTCGGTCCAGTCCCAGACCTCGGCCAGCAGCTGCTCGCGGGTGAGCACCGCGCGCGGCTGGGCGGCCAGGCAGGCCAGCAGGTCGAACTCGGTCGGCGTCAGGTGGACGTCGCCCGAGGCGAGTCGGACCCGGCGCTGCACGTGGTCGATCTCCAGTTCGCCGAAGCGAAGGCTGCCGAGCGCGGGCGTGCGGGCCGCCTGCTGGGCGCGCTCGACGCGGCGCAGCAGCACGTTGACCCGGGCGGCCAGTTCGCGCATGGAGAACGGCTTGGTCATGTAGTCGTCGGCACCGACGCCGAGGCCGACCAGCAGGTCCGTCTCGTCGTCGCGGGCGGTCAGCATCAGTACCGGCACCGGGCGTTGGGCCTGGATCCGGCGGCACACCTCCAGCCCGTCGAAGCCGGGCAGCATGATGTCCAGGACCACCAGGTCCGGCTGCCAGGTGTGGAAGCCGTCCACCGCGCCGGGGCCGTCGTGGGCCACGGCGACCTTGAACCCCTCGGCGCCCAGTCGCGCCGCGATCGACTCGGCGATCGTGGGTTCGTCCTCCACCACCAGCACTCTGCGCTGGCTGCTCACAGTGCCGCCGGTGTTGGGGTTGTCCTGCTGAATTTCTGTCACGGTCACGCCACCGCCCCCAGGGCTGCGGGCCGGCCACCTGTGGGGATGGCGGGGCTCCGCTCGTAGTCTTGTTCCGTCGTGGACTGTGCCGGGTCCGCCGTCCCGTTCGTGCACCGGGGAGTGGAGGACGGATGGTCTTCCGCCCACTCCTCCCACGCACTTCGCAGCGTACGGACAGCGGATGCCTCCCGGCAGGCGGACCGGACGTTTCCGGCCCGCTGGGCCGGCTGTCCGGCCGCCCTCGGGCCCACCGAAGGAGTGGGCACGGGCCGATACCTTACCCGGCGAATTTTCACTGCGTAACGGTACGTATGCAGTCCAGTTGACGCCAAGTCGCCGGTCAGAGGCCCTACTGACGCGTTAATCGGGAGAAGGTCTGGACCAATGTCGGGAATCCGGCCGGTCCCGTCGTCGACGGTCTTCACGGGCTTTTCTCAGGTGCCTCTCAGAACCTCGACGTAGCGTGGCCGCGACAACGCCCCGCAGGGCGGAATCCGGCCTCCGCGCCGGGGCGTCGGGCGCCCTCCGGGCGCCGTGCGGCTGCGGGTGTGGGAGCGGAGGCGTCATGGCTGGACTGCGGTGGGGTGCCGGCGGGCGCGCGCCTTCGGGGGCGCCGTACGGAATGCTCCCGGCCCGGTTGCGCGGCGGTCCCGTCGAATGGCTGCTGGAACGCGTGCCGACACCTCGGCGGACCCCGTTCACGATCGGATATCTCGCGGTCGTCGGCGTCACCTCGACCTTCGCCGGGATCGCCGATCCGGAACTCGTCCAGCGTTTGCAGGAAGCCTCCAGCTCGGACGGCCACAACCTGCTCCAGCACCCGCTGCGCGCCCTGTTGCTGAGTGGTTTCTGGGTGGCCGGGGGATCGTGGCTGCCCTACCTGTGGGGTTTCGCCTTCACCCTGGCCCCGCTGGAGCGCCGGGTCGGCCCGGCCCGGGCGGCGGCGGTGTTCGCCGCCGGGCACGTGGCGGCCACCCTGCTCTCCCAGGGCGTGGTGATCACCGCGGTGGAGACCGGGCGGCTGGCCCCGGCGGCGATGGACCAGCTGGACATCGGCGTCAGCTACGGCGTGCTCGCCTGCCTGGGCGCGGCCGCCGGGGCGCTGCCGCCGCGCGCGCGGGCGGTGGCGCTGGCCGGCGTCGGGCTGATGCTCGCCCAGCAGATCGCCACCCAGAAGGACCTGGTCACGGCGGTGGGGCACCCGGCCGCGCTGCTCACCGGGATGGCGCTGTGGCGCTGGCTGGGCCGGATCGAGCGGCGCCCGCCCGGGCCGCGGCTGCGCCCGGCCCGGGTGCGGGCGGCCGGCTCCGCCGCTTCCCCGTCCGCCTCCTCGGTGCTCTCCTCCGTGCTCTCCGCGGTCGTCCCCTCGATCGTCCCCCCGGCCGCCGGGGCGGTGCGGGCCGGGCGCCGGCCGTCCACCGCGCGCTGACGCCGGGGCCCTCTTGGGCCGTTCTTTCCGCTCCCTTTTGACGAGGCCTCCCCCCGGCCGTTCCGGTGACGGCCCTGTTCGCTCACAGCGAACAAGGTGCGGGGAACAACCGGCGCCCGCGAATCCTTAGTCAGGTCGACTCAAGTTCACTGACCGGGGAGAGATCATGGCATCGACGTCCACACCGCTCACCCTGCCCGTGCTGCCCCTCGACGACGAGGTCGTGCTCCCGGGCATGGTCGTCCCGCTGGACCTCAAGGACACCGAGGTGCGCGCCGCGGTCGAGGCCGCCCGTGCCGCGGCCACCGGCTCCGGCAAGCCCCAGGTCCTGCTGGTCCCGCGGGTGGACGGCTCGTACGCGGCGGCCGGCACGCTGGCCACCGTGGAACAGGTCGGCCGGCTGGCCGACGGCGACCCGGCGGCGCTGGTGCGCGCCGTGCGCCGGGTCCGGATCGGGGTCGGCACCACCGGCCCCGGCGCCGCCCTCTGGGTGGAGACCACACCGTTCAAGGAGTCCTCGGTCGGCACGCCGGTGGCCGGGCGGGCCGCCGAGCTGGTCAAGGAGTACAAGGCGCTGTCCACCCAGTGGCTGCGCAAGCGCGGCGCCTGGCAGATCGTCGACCGGGTGGCGCAGATCGAGGGCGTCGGCGAGCTCGCCGACAACATCGGCTACGCGCCCTTCGCCACCGCCGAGCAGAAGCTCAAGGTGCTGCTGGAGGCCGACCAGGTCGCCCGCCTGGAGTACGCGCTCACCCTGCTGCGCGACCACCTCGCCGAGGAGGAGGTCAACGACACCATCCGCAAGGACGTCGAGGAGGGCGTGGCCAAGCAGCAGAAGGAGTTCCTGCTCCGCCGCCAGCTGGAGGCCGTCCGCAAGGAGCTGGCCGAGCTGAACGGCGACCCGGCCGACGAGGAGGGCGACTACCGCGCCCGGGTCGAGGCCGCCGACCTGCCCGGGAAGGTCCGCGAGGCCGCGCTCAAGGAGGTCGACAAGCTGGAGCGCTCCTCCGACCAGTCGCCCGAGGGCTCCTGGATCCGCACCTGGCTGGACACCGTCCTGGAGCTGCCCTGGAACGAGCGCACCGAGGACGCGTACGACATCGCCGGCGCCCGCGCCGTGCTCGACGCCGACCACGCCGGCCTCGGCGACGTCAAGGAGCGGATCGTCGAGTACCTGGCCGTCCGCAAGCGCCGGACCGACCAGGGGCTCGGCCAGATCGGCGGCCGCCGAGGAGGCGCGGTGCTCGCCCTGGTCGGGCCGCCCGGCGTCGGCAAGACCTCGCTCGGCGAGAGCGTGGCCCGCGCGATGGGCCGTACCTTCGTCCGGGTCGCGCTCGGCGGCGTCCGGGACGAGGCGGAGATCCGCGGCCACCGGCGCACCTACGTCGGAGCCCTGCCCGGCCGGCTGGTGCGGGCGATCAAGGAGGCCGGATCGATGAACCCGGTCGTCCTGCTCGACGAGATCGACAAGGTCGGCTCCGACTACCGGGGCGACCCGTCCGCCGCCCTGCTGGAGGTGCTGGACCCGGCCCAGAACCACACCTTCCGCGACCACTACCTGGAGGTCGAACTCGACCTCTCCGACGTGGTCTTCCTCGCCACCGCCAACGTGCTGGAGGCCATCCCCGAGCCGCTGCTCGACCGGATGGAGCTGGTCCGCCTGGACGGCTACACCGAGGACGAGAAGGTCGTCATCGCCCGCGACCACCTGCTCCCGCGCCAGCTGGAGAAGGCCGGCCTGGCCGACGGACAGGTCGCCGTGGACGAGGAGGCGCTGCGCCGGCTCGCCGGGGAGTACACCCGGGAGGCGGGCGTGCGCACCCTGGAGCGCTCGATCGCCCGGGTGCTGCGCAAGATCGCCGCACAGGCCGAGCTCGGCGAGCGCGAGCTGCCCGCCGCGGTCGGCGCGGCGGACCTGCCCGCCCTGATCGGCCGCCCGCACCACGTGCCGGAGGCCGCCCAGGCACCCGCCGAGCGGCGCACCGCCGTCCCCGGGGTGGCCACCGGCCTCGCCGTCACCGGCGCCGGCGGCGACGTCCTCTACATCGAGGCCTCGCTGGCCGACGCCGAGACGGGCGGCACCGGGCTGACCCTGACCGGGCAGCTGGGCGACGTGATGAAGGAGTCCGCGCACATCGCGCTCTCCTACCTCCGCTCGCGCGGCGCCGAGCTGGAACTGCCGGTCACCTCGCTGCGCGACCGCGGCGTGCACCTGCACGTCCCGGCCGGGGCCGTCCCCAAGGACGGGCCGAGCGCCGGCATCACCATGACCACGGCGCTGGCCTCGCTGCTCTCCGGCCGCAAGGTGCGCACCGACGTGGCGATGACGGGCGAGGTGTCGCTGACCGGGCGGGTGCTGCCGATCGGCGGGGTGAAGCAGAAGCTGCTCGCCGCCGACCGGGCCGGCGTCACCACGGTGATCATCCCCAAGCGCAACGAGGCCGACCTGGACGACGTCCCGGCCGAGGTGCTGGAGCGGCTCACCGTCCACCCGGTGGCCGACGTGCGCGAGGTGCTGGCGCTGGCCCTGGAGCCGGCCGGGGTGCTGGTCGCCGCGGCCTGAGGCGGTCGGCGGGGCCGGTCCGGCGGATCCGCCGGACCGGCCCCGCCGCGTGCCACACTGCGGAGATGCCGTCCCCCACGCAGCGCGTCCTGGCCCGGGTGCCGGCGCGGCTGCGGCCGTTCCTGGTGCGGCACCGCCGGCTGGTGAAGTTCCTGACGGTCGGCAGCGGCTGCTTCGTCCTCACCACGGTGATCGACGTCGAGCTCAAGTTCACCGTCCTGCAGCACCAGCCGGTGGTGGCCCTGACGGTGGCGACGGTGATCGCCACCGTCGTCTCCTACGTGCTCAACCGCCGCTGGGCCTTCCGGACGGACGGGCGCCGACCGGAGGCCCTGCTGTTCTTCCTGGTCAGCGCGGTGGCGATCGGCGTCAACGACATCCCGCTGGCGCTCTCCCGGTACGCCCTCGACCTGCGCGAACCGTACGTCGACCCGTTCCAGCAGGAGGTCGCCGACTTCCTCAGCGGGATGGTGGTCGGCACCTTCGTCGCCATGCTGTTCCGCTTCTGGGCGATGCGGCGCTGGGTCTTCACCAGCCCCGCCGCCCGGGCGCACGCGGAGCCGGAACCCGGTTACGCTGCACCCGAGATGCCACGGGATGTGCCATAGGGCGTGTCTTGCGGATCCCTGCCGGGTCCGCGACGCCAGGGCACGCACCTCGCCGCGTTGTCGTCGGTCGCCCGATGCTCCGCATCGCCTCCCTCCTCCGCCTTGCGATGCACGCACCCCGACGCCGCGGCCCATCCGACAAGATCCACAAGACACGCCCTACGACCGTGAGGTGAGGTTATGCGCGGGGAGCCGGACGGCGTCCGGACCGGGCCCGCCAGTCAGCAGGGGATGCGCCGGGCCAACCTGGCCCTGGTGCTCGGCCTGATCGCGCGCGGCCCCCGCTCGCGCGCCGAGGTGGCCGCCGGAACCGGGCTGACCAGGGCCGCGGTCTCCTCGCTCGCCGAACAGCTGATCTCGGCCGGCCTGGTCGTCGAGGAGGGCCCGGCCGCCCCCAGCGGCAAGGTCGGCCGCCCCGGCACCGCGCTCGGCCTCAACCCGCTCGGGCCCGGCGGCCTCGGCGCCGAGATCGGGGTCCGCCACCTCGGCGTCTGCGTGGTCGACCTGCGCGGCGAGGTCCGGGCCTGGCGGCGCGAGGAGAGCGCCAACCACGGCCGGGAACCCGCCGCGGTGATGGCCGACCTGGCCCGGCTGGTGCGTTCGGCCGTCGCCGAGTCCGGCCTGCGCCCGGCCGGGCTGACCCTGGCCGTGCCCGGGCTGGTCGGCAGCGGCGGGGTGCTCCAGCGGGCCGCCAACCTCGGTTGGCAGGACGTCCCGCTGGCCGCCGAACTGCGCCCGGCGCTGCGCGTGGTCGGCGACGGCCTGGCCGAGCTGCCGGTCGACGCGGACAACGAGGCCAACCTCGGCGGCCTGGCCGAACGCTGGCTGGGCGAGGGCCCGGAGGACTTCCTCTACGTCTCCGCCGAGGCCGGCGTCGGCGCCGCCGTGGTGGTCGGCGGCCGGCTGCTGCGCGGGGCGCGCGGCTACGCGGGCGAGCTGGGCCACGTGCCCGTCCACCCGGAGGGGCGGCGCTGCGCCTGCGGGTCGCACGGCTGCCTGGAGCAGTACGCGGGCGAGGCGGCGGTGCTGCGGGCGGCGGGGCTGGCCGGGGTGCGCGGGGACTGGGTGACGCTGCTCGCCGAACGCGCCGGCGCCGGGGACGAGCCGGTCCGGGCGGCGCTGGCCGGGGCCGGTGCCGCGCTCGGCATCGCCGCCGCCGGGGCGGTCAACCTGCTGGACCCGGCCGAGGTGGTGCTGGGCGGCGGCTACGCCCGGCTGGCGCCCTGGCTGCTGCCGGCGATGCGGCACGAGCTGGCGGCCCGGGTGACGGTCCGGCCCTGGGCGCAGGACCGGCTGACGGTGTCCCGGCTCGGCCGGCGCGGGCCGCTGCTGGGGGCGGCGGTGGGCGTGGTGCGCGCGATCGTCGCCGACCCGGGGCCGCTCACGGGCGGCTGAGGCACGGACCCGCAGGAGCGGACCGGGCCCCTCGCCGCGATCGCGGCGAGGGGCCCGGTGGTACGCGGGGGAGCGGCGGCTCAGGCCGCGGCGGGGGCCTCGGCGTCGAGCTCGCGCCCGGCCTCGCGCGGGGTGCGCAGGACGGCCAGGAAGGCGACGGCGATGCCGACCAGCGCCCAGACCACCAGGACCAGGATCGGCATGCCCAGGTTGGTGGAGCCGAAGTAGGCGATCGACTTGGTGGCGCTGGTGCCGGCGCCGTTGGGGATCAGCGAGCCGATCGCCCGCCAGAACGGCGGCATCATCGGGGCCGGGTAGACGCCGCCGGCGCTCGGGTTGCCGAGCACCACGAAGACCAGCACCGCGAGGCCGATGCCGATGATGCCGAACAGGCACTGCAGGGCCATGGTGAAGGCGCCGACGGTGAACACCACCAGGGCGCCGATGGCGGTCAGCGACAGGATCGATCCGGGCATCGCGTCCAGGACCGGCCCGGCGATGACCGTGCCGCCGAGGCCGGCGCCGACCGAGTACAGCGCGAGGACGCCGAGGCGGATCAGCAGGCGGTGGAGGTTGGCCGGCTTGGAGCCGGCGCTGATGCCGAGGATGGAGGCGACCAGGTAGCCGCCGACGCACCAGCCGATGACCAGGTAGAAGGCGGTCAGGCCGTTGGTGTCGCCCTTGGCGAGCGGCACGACGTCCTCGACCTTGACGGTGCGGCCCTGGGACTTGTCCAGCGCGGTGGTGATGCTCTCGGCGGCCTTGGCGGCCGAGGTGCCGCGGGCGCCGGCGGTCAGCAGGGTGTCCTCGGTGCCGGTCGGGTTCACGACCAGCGCGGCGTAGATCTTCTGGTCCTTGATCTGCTGGGTCGCCGTCTCGGCGTCCGGCGCGGTGACCGGCTTGACCGCCTCGTCCGGCACCGACTCCAGGGCCTGGACCAGCTTGGGCGTGACCTGCGGCGGGGCGACCACCGCGATCGACAGCTTGTGCGGGGCCGGGTGGTGCAGCGCCCCGACGTACGAGGTGATGAACCCGAGCTGCAGCAGCAGCACGCCGATCACCAGCAGTGCCGCACGCGGTGTGACCGCGCCCTTCAGTTCGGCGACGAATCCCTGCCCCGGGGCGGTCATCCACATCTCCTTGCGTATCGGCGGAAAACGGATACTTAATACCATGAACTAACTCGCTTGTCCTACCTCCCTCGCCGGTTCTCGGCCACGGTCGCCGGGCGGTGCCGACGCCGTGGCGGACGAGGAACGCCTGGTGGTGACGGGGCGTCGGGTCGGGGCGGGGGCCCGACGGGCCGCGGGGGAGTGGCGGAACTCTCACGTCGGGCGGGGCTTTACTTGGACTTGAAGAAGGTTGCCTTACTCAACTATCGGTCGTATGGTTGCTTAAGGCAACGAATTTTCCCGCGCGAAGGACCCAGATGACCGTGACCGCCCAGGCCTCGACCGGAGCCGCAGCCGCCGTCGACGACGACCGCCCGATGACCCACCGGCAGGTGATGGAGGCGCTGTCCGGCCTGCTGCTCGGCCTGTTCGTGGCCGTGCTCTCGTCGACCGTCGTCTCCAACGCCCTGCCGCACATCCTCACCGACCTGCACGGCGGCCAGTCCGCCTACACCTGGGTGATCACCGCGGCCCTGCTCACGCTGACCGCCTCCACCCCGATCTGGGGCAAGCTCTCCGACCTGGCCAGCAAGAAGCTGCTGCTCCAGATCGCCCTGCTGATCTACATCGCCACCTCCGCGCTGGCCGGGCTCTCGCAGAACACCGGCGAACTGATCGCCTGCCGCGCCCTCCAGGGCATCGGCGCCGGCGGCGTCGTCGCGCTCGGCCAGATCTGCCTGGCCGCGATGGTCCCGCCGCGCGAGCGCGGCCGGTACAGCGGCTACTTCGGCGCGGTGTTCGCCCTCGCCACCATCGGCGGCCCGCTGATCGGCGGCGTCATCGTCGACACCTCCTGGCTCGGCTGGCGCTGGTGCTTCTACGTCGGCATCCCGTTCGCGCTGGCCGCGATCCTGGTGGTGCAGCGCACCCTCAAGCTGCCGGTGGTCAAGCGCCCGGCGAAGATCGACTACCTGGGCGCGCTGGTCATCACCGGCGCCGTCAGCCTGCTGATGATCTGGATCACGCTGGCCGGCACCAACTACCCGTGGCTGTCCTGGCAGACCGCGGCCATGGTCGGCGGCGGCCTGCTGCTGGCCGCGCTGGCCGTCGTGGTCGAGCGCCGCGCCGCCGAGCCGGTCATCCCGCCGTCGCTGTTCAAGTACCGCACCGTCACCCTGGCCGCGATCGCGAGCGTGCTGGTCGGCGTCGGGATGTACGGCGCGACCACCTTCCTCAGCCAGTACTTCCAGCTGGCCCGGGACAAGTCCCCGACGACGGCCGGCCTGATGACGCTGCCGATGATCATCGGCCTGGCGGTCTCCTCCGCGGTGGCCGGCCGGCTGATCACCAAGTACGGCAAGTGGAAGGCCTACCTGGTCGCCGGCACCGCGCTGCTCGCGATCGGCTTCGGCCTGCTCGGCACCGCCCGGGCCGACACCGACTACGGGCTGCTCTCCCTCTACATGGCGCTCACCGGCATCGGCCTCGGCCTGACCAGCCAGAACCTGGTGCTCGCGGTGCAGAACACGGTGCCCCGGCACGAGCTCGGCGCGGCCAGCTCCGTCGTCACCTTCTTCCGCACCATGGGCGGCGCGATGGGCGTCTCCGCGCTGGGCGCGCTGATGTCCAACAAGGTCGGCCACTACCTGGCCGAGAACCTCGCCGCGGCGCACATCCCGGCCGGGGCCGCGGCCTCCGGCGGCGGCATCCCGGATCTGGCGAAGCTGCCGGCCCCGATCCTGCCGCTGGTCACCGACGCCTTCGGCCACGGCGTCGGCACGGTCTTCCTGTGGGCCGCGCCCTTCGCGGCGCTGGCCTTCGTCACCGTGCTGTTCATCCGGGAGACCGCGCTGCGGACCACCCAGGAGAGCTGACCGGGGACGGGGAGCGCGCGGGCGCGAACGCCGACGGGCCGGGGAGAGTTCGACTCTCCCCGGCCCGTCGGCGTTGCTCGGTGCCGTGACGCCTTACGGCGCCGCGATCAGCACCAGGCCGTAGACCACGGCGCAGGCGCAGAGCGCGAAGCAGGCGTACGCGCCGGCCAGCAGGGCCGGCCTGCCGCCGCCGGCCGCCTGACCGCCCGCCTCACGGGAGCTCAGCGCGGCCTCCCGGCGGGACAGTGCCAGGATGCCGAGGGCGAAGACGGCGACCACGGCGACGGTGACGCCGAAGCTGATGCCGGCGGTCTGGGCCAGGGCGTTCCACTTGATGTGCATGGTGAAGGCTCCTCGATCGACGGCGCTCAGGCCGCGACCGTGGTCGAGGCGGGGGTGGGGGCGGCGGTGGCCGGGGTGGTGGCGACCTCGACCGGGGTGACCTCGGGGACGTCGTTGACGTTGTCCGCGCCGACCGGCTGGCGGCGGGAGATCATCCACATCGTGGCCGAACCGGCCACCAGCACGGCACCGACCAGGGCGACGCCCCAGGCGCCCTGGCGGGCCAGCGCGGCGGCCCCGCCGGCGACCAGGCCGGCGGCCGGCAGGGTCAGGCCCCAGGTGTAGACCATGCGGCGGACCAGGCTCCAGCGCAGCTCCGGCTTCGGGCCGCCGAGGCCGGCGCCCATGATGCCGCCGGTGCAGACCTGGGTGGTGGAGAGGCCGAAGCCCATGTGCGAGGAGGTCAGGATGACGGTGGAGACGGCCGACTCGGAGGCGAAGCCCTGCAGCGGCTTGATGTCCGCCAGGCCCTTGCCCATCGAGCGGATGATCCGCCAGCCGCCCATGTAGGTGCCGAGCGCGATCGCGGCGCCCGCCGAGACGATCACCCAGGTGGGGGGCAGCGCGCCGTGCGGCAGGGCGCCGACCGAGACCAGGGTCAGGGTGATGATGCCCATCGTCTTCTGGGCGTCGTTGGTGCCGTGCGCCAGCGAGATCAGCGAGGAGGAGAAGATCTGGCCGGTCTTGAAGCCCTTGTCGGTCGCGGCGCCGTTGCCCTTGCGGGTGATCGCGTAGGCCAGCTTGGTGGCGCCCCAGGAGGCGAGGCCGGCGACCAGGGGGGAGGCGACCGCCGGGATGATGATCTTGGTGATCACGGTGTCGAAGTTGACGCCGTTCATCCCGACGCCGACGATCGTGGCGCCGATCAGGCCGCCGTACAGGGCGTGCGAGGAGCTGGACGGCAGGCCGCGCAGCCAGGTCAGCAGGTTCCAGAGGATCGCGCCCGCCAGGGCGGCGAAGATCACCTCGGGGTGGATGCCGGCCTTCTCGTTGACGATGCCACCGGAGATGGTGGTGGCGACCTTCACCGACAGGAACGCGCCTGCGAAGTTCAGCAGGGCCGCGATGGTGACCGCGACCTTCGGACGAAGGGCCCCGGTCGCGATCGCGGTGGCGGACGCGTTGGCGGTGTCGTGGAACCCGTTGGTGAAGTCGAAGGCGAGCGCCGTGATGATCACAACGGCTACCAGGAACGAGATGTGTTCCATACCCAAACAATCGTCGTAGTTGTCGCACGGACGTTGATGACGTCGCGACCGTAGGTCTGTTGGGTAAACGGAAGGTGAACTGAGCCGGGAATCGTGGTTCCGCTGGTGGCCCGCCGGTGTCCGGGAGCTTTCGGAGGGATGACCTGGGCCGCGCTGAGCTGGACATTAGCGGAGAACGTCCTGTTTCGCCCCCGTTTGCTGAGACCTGTCTCACAACGGCCGTGCGGATCGACGGATCAATCGAGAATTAACCTCCTGGTCCGCGTGCGCCCTGTTTCCGGCGAGTAACCCGTGGGAGGATCTGCGGGATCGTCCCCGGGGAGCCCGCGGACGGCGCCACCGGGGCAGGGCAGGGCAAGGGCGGGGAGGACCACCCATGGGCGGGGCTGCACAGCGCACGGAGACGTCAGGAGTGCGCCCCTGGGTGCGGGCCGCCCTGAGGTGCGGAGCCGTCCTCGCGGCCGCCGCCCTCGCGCTGCCGGTCGCCGCCCAGGCCGCGTACGCCGCACCCGACCCGGGCGCCGGCATCGCCGTCGCCCCCGGAGCCGACCCGCTCGCCGCGGCCAAGGCCACCCTCGGCCCGCTGCTCGACCAGCTGCACGGGCTCTACCAGAGCGCCGAGGCCGCCACCGAGCAGTACAACGGCGCGGTCGCCAAGGTCACCGAGCAGCAGACCACGCTCACCGACCTCCAGGGCAAGCTCGACAAGCAGCAGAAGCAGGTCGACGCCGGGACGGACATCGCCTCCCAGCTCGCCGCCGCCCAGTACCGCAACGGCGCCTCCTCCGCCTACGCCGAGCTGCTGCTCTCCAAGGACCCGTACGAGGCCGTCACCATCGCCGAACTGCTCGCCGCGGCCAGCCGCTCGCAGTCGGAGTTCCTGGACAAGCTGAAGGCCGACCGGGACGCGCTCGACGGCTTGAAGAAGCAGACCGAGGAAGCCCTCAAGACCTCGCAGGCGCTGGTCGTCCAGCAGGACGCCGCCAAGGCCAAGGTCACGGCCGACCTCGCCTCGGTCGAACAGCTGGTCTCCTCGCTCACCGGCGCCCAGCGCACCGAACTCGAACAGCTGGAGAAGGCCAAGGCCGACGAGGCCCAGCTCGCCTTCCTCGCCTCCGGGGCCCTCGGCAAGGGCGAACGCACCCCCTCGCTGGCCGGCCGCGGCGCCGTCGCCTTCGCGCTCGCCCAGCTCGGCAAGCCGTACCTGTGGGGCGGCACCGGCCCGGACTCCTACGACTGCTCCGGCCTCACCTCGCAGGCCTGGCTGCACGCCGGCAAGCCGATCCCGCGCACCAGCCAGGAGCAGTGGGCGCAGCTGCCGCACGTCCCGCTGAACCAGCTGCGGCCCGGCGACCTGGTGGTCTACTTCCAGGACGCCTCGCACGTCGCGATGTACATCGGCGGCGGACTCGTCGTCCAGGCGCCGCGGCCGGGTGCGTTCATCAAGGTCTCGCCGGTCGGCTCGATGGCGATCCTCGGCGCCGTCCGCCCCGACCCGGACGGCGCGTCCGACGACGCCGGCGGCGCCTGGAAGGTGCCGGACCTGCCGAAGGGCTGGGACACCGTCACCCCGATCGCGCCGAGCCCGGCCAACCAGACCCCGGCCCCGCCGGCCCCCGGCGGCACCCCGGCCACGCCCACCCCGGGCGGCACCGGCACGCCGACCGGAACGCCGTCCGGCACCGGCACCCCGAGCCAGACGCCGACCGACCCGGGCACGCCGACCGGGACGCCCACCGGCACCCCGACCCAGACGCCGACGGGCACGCCGACCCAGACGCCGAGCGACAAGCCCACCCCGACCCCGACGGGCACCCCGACCGGCACCGGGACTCCCTCCGGCACCGGCAGCCCGAGCGGCACCGGCTCGGCGAGCGCCCCCGCGCCGGGCAGCCCCAGCGCGACGCTGCCGCTGGGCGGCCTGCTGCACTGACCGCGCACGGCCCGGCACGGAGGAGGCCGCCCCGCGTCCCAGGACGCCGGGCGGCCTCTCCCGTGCCGGGCCGGGGGAAGGGCCCTACCCGGCCGCGCCGGTGTCGGGCTCGAAGCGGATCACCACGGCCTTGGAGGTCGGGGTGTTGCTGATGTCGGCCGTGGAGTCGAGCGGCACCAGCACGTTGGTCTCGGGGTAGTAGGCCGCCGCGCCGCCGCGGGCGACGGGGTAGTGGACGACCCGGAAGTGCGGGGCGCGGCGTTCGGTGCCGTCCGTCCACTCGCTGACCAGGTCGACGTACCGGCCCTCGGCGAGGTCGAGTTCGGCGGCGTCCGCCGGGTTGACCAGGACGACGCGGCGGCCGCCCTTGATCCCGCGGTAGCGGTCGTCCAGGCCGTAGATCGTGGTGTTGTACTGGTCGTGCGAGCGCAGGGTCTGCAGCAGCAGCCGGCCCGGCGGGACCTCGGGGGCGGTCAGCGGGTTGACCGTGAAGTTGGCCTTCCCGGTGGCGGTGGGGAAGGTGCGGGTGTCCCGGGGGCCGTGCGGGAGGGTGAAGCCGCCGGGGCGGCGGACCTTCTCGTTGAAGTCCTCGAAGCCCGGCACCACACGGGCGATCCGGGCGCGCAGGGTGTCGTAGTCGGTCGCGAAGTCCTCCCACGGCAGGGTGTCCCGCGGGCCGAGGACGGCGCGGGCGAGGCGGCAGACGATCGCCGTCTCGGAGAGCAGTCCCGGCGCGGGCGGGCGCAGTCCGCCGCGCGAGGAGTGGACCTGGCCCATCGAGTCCTCGACGCTGACGAACTGGGCGCCGGCGGCGGTGACGTCCCGGTCGGTGCGGCCCAGGGTGGGCAGGATCAGGGCGCGGGCGCCGGTCACCACGTGCGAGCGGTTGAGCTTGGTGGAGACGTGGACGGTCAGCCGGCAGCGGCGCATCGCGGCCTCGGTGACCTCGGTGTCCGGGGTCGCGGCGACGAAGTTGCCGCCCATCGCGAAGAACACCTTGACCTTGCCGTCGCGCATCGCGCGGATGGTGTCCACCGAGTCGAGGCCGTGCGCGCGCGGCGGCTCGAAGCCGAACTCGTTCTCCAGCGCGTCGAGGAAGGCCTTGGCGGGCCGCTCGAAGATGCCCATGGTGCGGTCGCCCTGGACGTTGCTGTGCCCGCGCACCGGGCAGACCCCGGCGCCCGGGCGGCCCACGTTGCCGCGCAGCAGCAGGAAGTTGACCACCTCGCGGATGGTCGGCACCGCGTGCTTGTGCTGGGTGAGGCCCATCGCCCAGCAGACGATGATCTTCTTCGAGGCCAGCACCAGCCGGCCGAGCTCCTCGATCTGCTCCCAGGGCAGACCGGTCGCCGCGAGCACCTCGTCGCGGTCCGTCTTCCCGGCCTGCTCCTCGAACTCCTCGAAACCGTGGCAGTGTTCGGCGACGAAGGCGCGGTCGACGCCGTCCGCCTCCAGGATCATCCGGTTGAGCGCGCGGAACAGCGCCAGGTCGCCGCCGAGGCGGATCTGCAGGAAGAGGTCGGTCAGCTTGGTGCCGTGGCCGACCAGGCCGCGGGCGTTCTGCGGGTTCTTGAACCGCTCCAGGCCCGCCTCCGGCAGCGGGTTGACGCTCACCACGGTGGCGCCGGCCCGCTTGGCGCGCTCCAGCGCGGAGAGCATCCGGGGGTGGTTGGTGCCCGGGTTCTGGCCGGCCACGATGATCAGGTCGGCCTGGTAGAGGTCCTTGAGGCTGACGCTGCCCTTGCCGACGCCGAGCGTCTCGGTGAGCGCCGAACCGGACGACTCGTGGCACATGTTGGAGCAGTCCGGCAGGTTGTTGGTGCCGAGCCGGCGGGCGAACAGCTGGTACGCGAAGGCGGCCTCGTTGCTGGTGCGGCCGGAGGTGTAGAAGGCGGCGCCGTCCGGGGTGTCCAGGGCGCGCAGCTCCTCGGCGATCAGCGCGAAGGCGTCGTCCCAGGAGACCGGGGTGTAGTGGGTGGCGCCCTCGTCCAGCAGCATCGGCTCGGTGAGCCGGCCCTGCTGGCCCAGCCAGTAGCCGGAGCGGTCGGCCAGGTCGGCGACCGGGTGGGCGGCGAAGAACTCGGCCCGGATCCGGCGCTCGGTGGCCTCCTCGGCGACGGCCTTGGCGCCGTTCTCGCAGAACTCGGCGGTGTGCGTCTTCCCCGGCTCCGGCCAGGCGCAGCCGGGGCAGTCGAAGCCGTCCGGCTGGTTGATCTTGCGCAGGGTGGCGAGGGTGCGCCGGGCGCCCATCTGCTCGGCGGCCATCCGCAGGCTGTGACCGACGGCGGGCAGGCCGGCGGCCGCGTGCTGGGGCGCGGACACCTCGGGGGCGTCCTGCACCGGGTCGCTCTGCGGGGCCTGCTTGGCCATGACTGCGCTCCTCGGGCTGTACGGGTGGAGCCGTCGCACCGTCGCGGGGCTCCTCCCCATCCTTCCACCTGGGCCGTCGGGTGGGGAGGGCCGTCGGGTGGGGAGGGCCGTCGGTAGAGTCTGGGCGTCACCACGGGAGGGGGAGGGCGCGTGCGAGTCGGGGACGTTCTGGACGGCCGGTACGAGCTGCAGGAGAAGCTCGGCCAGGGCGGGTTCGGAGTGGTCTGGCGGGCCCAGGACACCCGGATGCGGCGGCCGGTGGCGGTCAAGGTCATCGGGCACCACGGCGGCGACCGGGCGAAGGCCGCACTGCGCTTCGTCCGGGAGGCCTGCGCGGCCGGGAACCTCTCGCACCCGCACATCGTCACCGTGCACGACCTGGGGCAGAGTGAACTCGGCGACCAGCAGGTCACCTTCCTGGTGATGGAGCTGCTCACCGGCCGCACCCTGACCGAGGTGCTCCGGGCCGGACCGCCCGAGCCCGCGCTCAGCCTGCGTTGGGGGCGGGAGATCTGCGGGGCCCTGGCGGCCGCGCACGACGCGGGCATGGTGCACCGGGACATCAAGCCGGACAACGTGATGATCACCGACGCCGGGCACCTCAAGGTGCTGGACTTCGGCATCGCCCAGCTGGACACCGGCGCCGGCGGGCTGACCACCACCGGCACGATCGTCGGCAGCCCCGCCTACATGGCGCCGGAGCGGTGGACCGGCGGCCGGGTGGACGGGCGGGCGGACCTCTACGCGCTGGGCTGCGTCCTGGTCGAACTCTTCACCGGGGCACGGCCGTTCGGCGGGGACTCGACGCCGGTGCTGATGTACCAGCACCTCAACGAGCCACCCCCGGCCCTCGACCCGGCCCGGTTCGGGCTGCCGCCGCAGGTGGCCGGGCTGGTCGCGGAGCTGCTGGCGAAGGAGCCGGCGGAGCGGCCGGCCGACGCCCGGACGGTCGAGCGGCGGCTCGCCGAGCTGGCCACGCCTGCTGCGCCCGTCGCCCCTGCTGCGCCCGTTTCCCCTGCCGTGCCCGTCGCCCCTGCTGTGCCCGCTGCTCCGCCCGCGCCGCCTGCGGTGCCGCCGGTCGTACCGCCGGCGCGGCCCGTGCCTTCGGTGCCTTCGCCGCCTGCGGTGCCGCCCGCGGCTCCCGCGATTCCCGCGGCGCCCTCCGTACTGTCCCCGCTGACCACCCCGCCGGTGGTCGCGGCCCCCGCGTCCGAGGACGCCGTCCGGGCCGGGCTGCGCGAGCGCCGGGCGGCCGCGTACCGGGCCGCGACGGCGGGCGAGTCGGCGATCCTGCTGCAGGCGGTCGCCCAGGAGAGCGTCACCGCGCTCGGCGCGGCCGACCGGGACACTCTGGGCGCCTGGCGGGACTTCACCTGGTACCTCAGCCGGACCGGGGACCTGGACGGCGCGATCCGGCTGCTCTCCAGCGTGGTGGCCGACATGCGCTCCGCGCTCGGCCCGACCGACCCGGACACCCTCGGAGCCCGCTACCACCTTGCCTGGTGCATCGGCGAGAGCGGTTCGGCGGTCACCGCGGTCCGGCTGCTGCGCGAACTGCTGCCCGACCTGGCCGCGGTCTGGGGCCCGCAGGACGGCCGGGTCCTCAAGGCCCGGCACGACCTCGCCGTCCACCAGGCCAACCGGGGCGACCTCCAGGGCGCGGTGGTGCACTTGCACGGGCTGCTGCCCGAACTGGCCCGGGCCCTGGGCGACCACCACCCGAGCACCGTCCAGGCCTGGCAGGACCTGGCCGGCTACCAGCAGCGGCTGGCGCAGACCGGCCGCAAGGGCGGCGGCCACCGCCGCCGGGCGCCGCGGATGAGCCCGATCGAGGCCCTGGTGCTGGTCCGGCGGCTGCGGGTGTGGGACTTCGGCACCGACGAGGAGGCGGCCGCCTGCGTCGGCGCGCTGGAGCGGGGCATCGGCCTCAAGGGCGTCGCCGACCTGGTGTTCGAGGCGCCGGACCACGTCTCGGACGAGGACGTGGTGGAGGAGATCTTCGGCCCCTGAGGGCGGGGCGGGGCGCTGCCCGGGCCGCTCGCTAGAGTCGGTGGGTACACAGCCGATGGGGGGAGGGCAGGTGCGGGTCGGTGACGTCCTCGACGACCGGTACGAGCTCCAGGAGAAGCTCGGCCAGGGCGGGTTCGGGGTGGTCTGGCGGGCTCAGGACACCCGGGTCGGGCGGCCGGTGGCGGTCAAGGTCATCCGGCACGACGACGGCGACCAGGCGAAGGCCGCGCTGCGGTTCGCCCGGGAGGCCTCGGCGGCGGGCAACCTGTCGCACCCGCACATCGTCACGGTGCACGACCTCGGCCACGGCGAGGCCGACGAGCAGCAGGTCACCTACCTGGTGATGGAGCTGCTCACCGGCCGCACCCTGACCCAGGTGATCCGGGAGGGCCGGCCGGATCCGCAGGTGGGCCTGCGCTGGGCCCGGCAGATCTGCGAGGCGCTGGCGGCCGCGCACGACGCGGGGATGGTCCACCGGGACATCAAGCCGGACAACGTGATGATCACCGAGGACGGCCTGCCCAAGGTGCTGGACTTCGGCATCGCCCAACTGGACGTCGGGGCGAGCGGGTTGACCACCGTCGGAACGGTGATCGGCAGCCCGCCGTACATGGCGCCGGAGCGGTGGACCGGCGGCCGGGTGGACGGGCGGGCGGACCTCTACGCGCTGGGCTGCGTCCTGGTCGAACTCTTCACCGGGAAGCGGCTGTTCACCGGGGACTCGACGCCGGTGCTGATGTACCAGCACCTCAACGAGCCGCCCCCGGCGGTGGATCCGGTGAAGTACGGTCTGCCGCTCGGGCTTCCCGAGCTGTTGGGCCGGTTGCTGGCGAAGGACCCGGCGGAGCGGCCGGCCGACGCCCGGACGGTCGCCCGGTGCTTCGCGGACCTGGCGGAGGGCCGGGAGCTGCCGCCGACGGCGACACCGGTCGACCGGGTCGGGGCTGAGTCGGCTGCCCCGGAAGCGACTGCCCCGGAACCGACGGTCCCGGACCCGACTGTCCTGGAGTCGGCCGCCCCGGAGCCGGCCGCCCCGAGAGCGGCGCCGGTGAAGCGGTCCGCGCCCGTCCGGCGGCGTGCTCCGGCCCGGGAGCCGAGGCTCCGGCCGGTGGGGCGGCCCGCGCTGCTGTACCCGGCGCCCCGGCAGATCGGGCGCCCCGTCGAACCGCCCGTGCCGGTCCAGGACGCGGCGGTCGTCCGGGCCCGGCTGGAGCGGGTCGTACGGGCGGTGCGGGACGAGCGTCCCGCGCTGGCCGCGCACCAGCTGCGACCGGTGGTGGAGGCCGCCGTACGGGCGCTCGGCGGGGCCGATCCGGAGGTGGTCGCCGCCCGGCGGGACCTCGCGTGGTACCTGGGCCGGTCCGGCCGCCCGGCCGATGGGGTCCGGCAACTGGAGGGCCTGATCGAGGACTTGACCTCGGCGTCCGGGCCGATCGATCCCGTCACCCTGGACGCGCGGTACGCGCTGACCGCACTGGTCCGGGAGAGCGGCCGCCCGGTCACCGCGATCCGGCTGCTGACCGCGCTGCTGCCCGCACTGAGGTCGGCCCAGGGCCCGCGCGGTCCGCTCGTCCTCCAGGCCGGGGCCGACCTCGCGGCCTGCCAGGCCGGGCGGGGCGACTTCGCGGGCGCGGTGGCCCGGCTGGAGGAGCTGCTGCCCCAGCTGGTCGAGGCCTTCGGCCCGACCGACCGGCGGTGCACCCAGGCCCGGCTGGACCTGGCGGAGTACCGGCAGCGGGCCCGGTCCCACCGTGGGCCGAACCGGCTCGCCCGGGCCTGGCGGGCGCGGATCGACCGCGACCGGGTGCTGGGGCTGGTCGGGTGGATCCGGAAGGCCGGCCAGGAGCCCGTCCCGGAGCTGGTCCGCGAGCTGGAGCGCGGGACGGGCGTCAAGGGTGCCGGGGAACGGGTGATCGCCGCGCCGCCCTTCGTCACGGACGAGGACCTGGTGGCGGAGATCCTCGGCCCCTGAACCCCTGAACCCCTGAACCCCTGACCCCCCCGGGTCTCACCCCACCAGGGCCGCCGCCGGGAGTGCGGCCAGGGCGCGGAGCAGGGCCCGGGCGGCGGCGTCGTTCTGGCGGAAGCCCGGGGCGTTGGTGCGGGGCCGGGCGAAGGCGGCGGCCGCCCGGAGGCTGGTGTGCGGGCCGAGCGCGGTGCGGCGCGGGTGCGGGGCGCCGTCCAGGGCCGGGTCGATCAGCCGGCTGTCGGCGGGGTCGATGGTGACCAGCCCGGAGCGGTGGGTGTGCTCCGCGTCGCTCACCACCTCCTCCGCGACCCGCCCGGTGCGGTGCAGCGAGTCCAGCACCGGGTCGAGGGTGCGGGCCAGCGCGTGCTTGGGCAGGTACGCCTCGACCAGTGCGGTGGCGGTGACGGTGTGGCCGGGCACGGTGGCGCCGGAGGCCCGCCAGGTGCCGGTGGCCTCGTCCCGCTCGATCCGCACGCCCGCGCCGAGGAAGTGCACCACCCCGGCCTCGGAGAGCGCGAGCAGCTGGCGCAGCCGGAAGCCGGGCGGGCCGGAGGCGAGGAAGCTGAAGTAGCCGAAGAACCACTCGTCGACGTCCTCGGCGACCGAGCGGGCGGTGAGCCGGCCGGAGGCGAGGATCCGGGGGAGCTGGCCGAACAGCGACAGCAGGGCAAGGAAGGCGCCCAGGTCGGCGCTGTGGGCCGGGTCGGCGCGGCGGTCGGCGTCGGCGGTGACGTAGGCGCGCAGGTGGGTCTGGAGCTCCTCGGCGGAGCCGAGTTCGAGCCCGGCCAGCGGGTGGTCGAGCCGTTCGAAGTCGATCCGGTCGGCCGGGTCGGGGACGGCCTCGGCGACGAGTGCGGCCAGTTCGGGGGAGTACCAGTCGTGCCGGTCGTACCGGGCGAGGAAGGCGGTCCAGGGCAGCGCGGTGCGCTCCGGGTGGGCGTGGAACAGCTCGTGGTAGTGCCCGAAGCCGACCTCCTTGGCCATCGACGGCCAGACGTCACGGCGCAGCCGCAGCGGTCGGCCGGTGGCGAGCAGGGCGTCCACGGCGGCCGCGTCGAAGTACCGGGGGAGCGGGGCGGGCGGCCCCTGGAGCCGGTAGTCGGTCTTGGAGTGGTAGGGCACGCCGCGCCGGGAGCCCAGGTGCAGCACCGGTTCGCGGCCGGACGGGAGGTAGCGCAGGGCGGGCCCGTCCCCGGTGGGTTCGAAGCGGCCGCCGCGCCCCTCGGTGAGCATCGCGACCAGGTCGACGGAGGCCAGGCCGAAGCCGCGCAGCGCCACCTGCTCGCCGGGGGCGATCCGGGCCAACTCGGCCTCGACGTCGGCGGAGTAGGCGGGTGGCAGGTGGAAGCGGCCGTGCCGGGCGGCGAAGGCGGCGTCCTCGGCGTACCGGGGGTGCGGGGCGGAGTCGAGGTGGCCGAGGGTGAGGGTGACGTGGTCGGCGGTGAGGGTGGTGCCGTCCAGGTGGACGGTCTGCGGGCCGTCGGCCGGTCCGTCGATCCGCCGGACGGTGGCCCGGTGGACGGTGACCGTGACGTGGGCCGGCAGGTCGGCGACGGCGCGGCGGAACACCCAGTCCAGGTAGGCGCTCTGGGCGCGCCGGGTGGGGAAGTCGGTGGGCGCCAGGGCGCTCAGCTCGGCCCGTACGGCCGGGTCGGCGACCTCCCGGTAGGGCGCGAACTCCCGTTGCCGTAGGGCCCATTCGGCCAGTGAGGGGCCGGGGCGGACCGGGCCCTCGACGGTGGAGCGCTCGTCGGTGAACATGGTGACGTCCTCGGCCATCGAGTTCATCCGCAGCAGCGGGGACTGGTCGTGGCGCCAGATCCGGCCCGCGCCGGGCGGGTACGGGTCGACCAGGTGGATCTCCAACGGCCGGTCGGCGGGCAGGAGTTCGGCCGCGTTGGCGGCGATCCGCTCCAGCAGTCCGGTGCCGCGCGGCCCGGCGCCGACGATCACGAGCGTCGTCGTCATGCCCGGACCACCCGGGCGAGGGCGGCGCGGGCGCGCTGCAGCGGGGTGGGCGGCAGGCCGTCCCGGCTGGCGCCCCTGGCGAAGTGGCGTTCGACGTAGTACTGGCCGATCGACAGCACGGTGGTGACCACCAGGTACCAGAGGGTGGCGACCATCAGCATCGGGATGACCTGGTAGGACTGCAGGTAGACCAGTTGCACCGAGTAGAGCAGGTCGGAGACGGCCAGCACGCTGACGATGCTGGTGCCCTTGAGCGCCCCGATCAGCATGTTCCCGGCGCTCGGCACGATCGCGCGCATCGCCTGCGGCACCACGATCCGGCGCAGCACCCGCCACCGGCCGAGCCCGAGCGCGGCGGCCGCCTCCAGCTGGCCGCGGTCGACGGACAGGATGCCGCCGCGGATCACCTCGGCGGCGTACGCGCTCTCCAGCAGGGTGAGGCCGATGACGGCGGTCAGGGTGGGGCCGATCAGGTTGACGGTCTTGACCGTGACGAACTCGGGGCCGAAGGGGATGCCGAGGCCGAGCGTCGGGTAGAGCGCGCCGATGTTGAAGAAGAACAGCAGCTGCACCAGCGGCGGGGTGGAGCGGAAGATCCAGATGTAGCCCCAACTGAGTGTGCGCAGCACCGGGTTGGTGGACAGCCGCATGGTGGCGAGGACGGTGCCGAGGACGAAGCCGAGGGCGAGGGTGACGGCGGTCAGCCACAGGGTGAGGGTCAGGCCGTCGAGGACGGACCGGGCGGTGAACCACTCGGCGACCACGTCCCACTGGAAGGCCTTGTTGCGGACCACCGAGCCGACCGCCATCGCGGCCAGCAGCAGGGCGACGGCCGCGGCGATCCACTGCCCGGGCCTGCGGCGGGCGACGATCCGGGCCTCGGGGGGTGGTGGCGGGCTCCCGGTGAGGGCGGGTGCGGGTGCGGGGGCGGGGGCGGGCAGGACGTCCTGCGGGGTGGCCATGGCGGCGGCTCCTGGGCGGAGTGCGGGCGGGGAGAGGTACGGGTGTGATCACGTACGGGCCCTCGGGCACCGGCCCGCGTCCCTCAACGCGTCCGGCGCAGCGCACTGCACTCCGCGTCGATCGTACGCATGCGCGATCGACGGCTGTCAAGGGTGATCGGGGGGCCGGCCGGGGCGCGGTCGGGGCCGCCCGGGGGTGGGGGGAGAAGCGACAGGAGATCGCAACAGTGCGGCAATGATGCACGGTTGACGTACCGCTCGGCCGACTGCTCAACTTGAGGCCATGTACGCCGAGCAGCCCCTGGTCACCCGCGACCACATCGACTTCGGTCGGGTGTGGTCCGCGGCGTGTCGCGGCTGACCCGGCAGCGGGCCGCCCGTCCGGCCCTGAATCCCTTCGGGGAGACCTCCCTCGGTGTGCCCCGTCGCGGGCCGGGAACCATGGTCCGTCGCGCTAGTTGACGGATCGTCAGGCGCACGCTGCCGCCTCGCCTCCACCGCCCTCGTTCTGCGCTCCGGCAGTTCCGCTCGCGTCCGTCCTCCTCCTGCGCTCCTCCTCCCGCGCTCCTCCTCCCGCGTCCGCGCCACCGCATGCCCGCTCCACCGCCCCGCGCCCGACGGCCGCGCCCCGCCGCGGCCGCCTCCGGCCTGCCCACCCGCAGCCCGCCGGAGTCAGTCACCCGAAAGGTTCCGCCATGCCCGTCGAATTCCTCGGCATCGCCGCCACCGGCGACGGTTCGGAGACCAACCCGCGCACCACCGCCGCCTTCGACCGCGACTACACCCTGCGGCTGGCCCGGGCGCACGAGGACCACGGCTGGGACCGGGTGCTCTTCGCGTACGGCTCCGGCTCCCCGGAGCCCGCGGCGGCGGCGGCCTTCCTCGCCTCGCGCCTCGACAAGCTGCAGATCCTGCTCGCCCACCGGCCGAACGTGTCCTACCCGACCTTCGCCGCCAAGACCTTCGCGACCCTCGACCAGGTCAGCGAGGGCCGGCTGACCGTCCACTTCATCACCGGCGGCACCGACCACGAGCAGCAGCGCGAGGGCGACTTCCTCAGCAAGGACCAGCGCTACGAGCGCACCCGCGAGTACATCGGCATCGTGAAGAAGGCCTGGACCAGCCGGGAGCCCTTCGACCACGAGGGCCCGCACTACCGCTTCCACGACTTCGTCTCCGACGTCTTCCCGGTCCAGCAGCCGCGCCCGGCGGTCTCCTTCGGCGGCTCCTCGGACGCCGCCTACGCGGCCGGCGGGGCCGAGGCCGACATCTACTGCCTGTGGGGCGAGCCGCTGGCCCGCACCGCCGAGCAGATCGAGCGGGTGCGGGAGGCGGCCCGGGCCGCCGGGCGGAGCGACCTGCCGCGGATCCAGGTGGCGTTCCGGCCGATCATCGCGCCCACCGAGGAACTGGCCTGGGAGAAGGCGCACCGCACGGTGGCCGCCATCCGGGCCCGCCGGGAGAGCGGGGAGCCGGTGACCAGGCGCCGCCCGGTCGGCGGGGCCCCGGAGAACACCGGGTCGCAGCGGCTGATCGAGATCGCCGAGGCCGGCGAGCGCTACGACCGCGCGCTGTGGACCCCGACCGCCGCGGCCACCGGCGGGGCCGGCAACTCCAACGCGCTGGTCGGCACCCCGGAGACGGTCGCCCAGGCGCTGCTGGACTACTACGACCTCGGCGTGGACATCCTCTCCGCGCGCGGCTACGACCTGCTGGACGACGCGATCGACTTCGGCCGGTACGTGATCCCGATCGTCCGCGAGGAGGTCGCCAAGCGCGACGCGGCCAGGGCGGAGGCCGAGGCCGAGGCGGTGGCCCGCGCCGAGCGGGACCGGCACCAGCTGATCGCGGTGCAGGCGTGAGCCCGGTTCCGGGGTGGGAGTTCCGCCGGGTCACCCTGGCGGACCCGCTGGTGGCACCGCTGCTGCGCGAGCTCACCCACGAGTACGTCACCCGCTACGGCCCCGAGGCCCACCAGGAGATGACCCGCTACCCGGACGACGCCTTCGCCGAGCCGCACGGAGTGCTGCTGCTCCTGCTGGAGGACGGCGAGCCGGTGGCCGGCGGCGCGTACAAGCGCTACGACGAGCGGACCGCCGAGGTGAAGCGGATGTGGACCCACTCCGCGCACCGCCGCCGGGGCCTGGCCCGCCGGGTGCTCGCCGAACTGGAGCGGACCGCCGCGGCCGCCGGCTACCGGCGGATCCACCTCACCACCGGCCCGCGCCAGCCCGAGGCCAAGGGCCTCTACCTGGCGGCCGGCTACACCCCGCTGTTCGACGTCACGGCCGATCCCCTGACCATCGGCCCGCTCCCCTTCGAGAAGCCCCTGCCCGTGCTGGTCCCGTCCCACTGAAAGGCCCCTCGTGAGAACCACCACCGTCCGCCGCCGCCTCCTCGCGACCACCGCGCTGCTGCCGGTCCTGGCCCTGGCCGCGTGCGGCTCGGACCCGAAGATCGCGGGCGCGGCCGGGGCGGGCGGACCGGCCGCCACCGCCACCGAGGACGTCGTCTCCGGCCTGGGCAGGTCGGAGGCCGCCGCCGCGCTGCTGCCCGAGGAGGTGCGCAGGTCCGGGGTGGTGAAGTTCGGTTCGTCCTTCGGCACCCCGCCCAGCGCCTACTACGCCGACCAGACCACCAAGAAGCCGGTCGGGGTCGACGTGGACTTCACCGACGCCGTCGCCAAGGTCCTCGGCCTGACCGTGCAGCGCCAGGACGCCGCCTTCGAGACCATCCTGCCCGCCCTGGACAGCGGCAAGTTCGACGTCGGCACCGGCAACTTCGGGGTCACCACCGCCCGCTTGAAGACCATCGACTTCGTCACCTACATCGACGACGGCCAGGGCTTCGCGGTGCAGAAGGACAACACGTCGGTCCAGCCGGTCACCGACCTGGCCCAGCTCTGCGGACTGACCATCGGCACCGGCGCCGGCACCACCTTCGAGACCACGCTCAACAACAAGAAGAACGTCTGCACCGACGCGGGGAAGAAGCCGTACGAGGTGAAGGCGTTCAGCGAGGGCGGTGCCCTGCTGACCGGCCTCCAGCAGGGCCGGGTGGACGTCGAGATGTCCACCATCAACGGACTGCGCCACCAGGCCGCGCAGGAGGCCGCCGGGGTGCGCTTCCTCAACGAGTTCCACCGCCTGGACGTCGGCTTCGCCTTCAAGAAGGGCTCCCCGCTCACCCCGGCCTTCCAGGCGGCGGTCAACCAGCTGATCAAGGACGGGACGTACGAGCGGATCCTCCGGAAGTGGGGGCTCGCCGACTCGGCGATCAAGGAGTCGCAGATCAGCCCGCCCGAACA
This sequence comes from Kitasatospora sp. NPDC001309, assembly GCF_042896295.1. Lineage (NCBI taxonomy): Bacteria > Bacillati > Actinomycetota > Actinomycetes > Kitasatosporales > Streptomycetaceae > Kitasatospora > Kitasatospora sp. NPDC001309. The sequence continues at coordinate 119,563 of NZ_JBIAXC010000002.1, forward strand.
CCCGTGACCGCAGGCCCTGTCGAAGGAGTCCTCCGATGACCACCAGTACCCCGGCACCGCCGTCCCCGCCGAGACCCGCGGCCGCCCCCGGCCCCGACCCCGCGACCGGTCCGGGCCCCGCGACCGGCCTCGACGCCGCCGAGCTGGCCGGCCTGCGGACCGTCCCCGCCCGGCACCCGTGGCGCTGGGCGGCCGGGGCGGCCGCCCTCGTCGTCCTGCTCCAGTTCCTGCACGGCCTGGCCACCAACCCCGGCTGGGACTGGGCCACCTTCCGCCTCTACTTCACCGCCGACACCATCCTCCAGGCGATCGGCCGCACCCTCGAACTCACCGCCTACGGCACCGTGCTGGGCTTCGTGCTCGGCGCCGTGGTGGCCGGGATGCGGCTGTCCCGCAGCGCGGTGCTGCGGACCATCGCCTGGGCGTACGTCTGGGTGTTCCGCTCGATCCCGCTGATCGTCCAGCTGGTGTTCTGGTTCAACCTCTCCTACCTCTACAAGCGGTTCGGCTTCGGCATCCCGTTCGGCCCGACCTTCGGCGAGTTCGAGACGGTCGGGGTGCTCGGCGCGCTCGGCGCCGCGGTGCTCGGCCTCGGACTGCACCAGGCCGCGTTCGCCGCCGAGATCATCCGCGGCGGCATCATCGCGGTGGAGGCCGGCCAGCGCGAGGCCGCCGCCGCGCTCGGCATCCCGCGCTGGCGGCAGGCCTGGCGGATCGTGCTGCCGCAGGCCATGCGGGGCATCCTGCCGGCCGCCGCCAACGAGGTGATCTCGCTGCTCAAGGGCACCTCGGTGGTCTACGTGATGGCCATCGGCGAGCTGTTCTACCAGGCCCAGGTGATCTACGGCCGGACCGGCCGGGTGGTGCCGCTGCTGATGGTGGCCACCGTCTGGTACGTGGTGCTGACCACGGTGCTGTCGGTCGGCCAGTACTACGTCGAGCGCTACTTCGCCCGCGGCTCCCGGCGCACCCCGCCGCCCGGCCCGCTGCACCGCCTGCGGGCCTTCCTCCGCACCCTGCCCACCCGTACCGACGCCCGCACCCCCGGAGGGACCCCGTGACCACGCCGACCGAGGCCGACCCGACCCCTGCGGCCGACCGCGCCGACCCGGCCGGGGCCGCCCCGATGGTCCAGGTCCGCGGCCTGCACAAGAGCTTCGGCCGGCTGGAGGTGCTGCGCGGTGTCGACCTGGACGTCCCGGCCGGCTCGGTCACCGTGGTGCTCGGCCCGTCCGGCTCCGGCAAGTCCACCCTGCTGCGGGCGATCAACCACCTGGAGAAGCTGGACCGCGGCCACGTCGCCATCGACGGCGAGCTGATCGGCTACCGGCGCTCCGGCGACCGGCTGTACGAGCTCAAGGAGCGCGAGGTGCTGCGCCAGCGCACCGGCATCGGCTTCGTGTTCCAGAACTTCAACCTGTTCCCGCACCTGACCGTGCTGGAGAACCTGGTCGAGGCGCCGATCGCCGCCCTGGGCCGCCCGCGGGCCGAGGCCCGGGCGGCGGCGCTGGCGCTGCTGGAGCGGGTCGGCCTGGCGGACAAGGCCGCCGCCTACCCCCGGCAGCTGTCCGGCGGCCAGCAGCAGCGGGTGGCGATCGCCCGGGCGCTGGCCCTGGAGCCCAAGGTGCTGCTGTTCGACGAGCCGACCTCGGCGCTCGACCCCGAACTGGTCGGCGAGGTGCTGGACGTCATCAAGGACCTCGCCCGCAGCGGCACCACGATGATCGTGGTCACCCACGAGATCGGCTTCGCCCGCGAGGTCGCCGACACCGTGGTCTTCATGGACGGAGGTGTGGTGGTCGAGCAGGGCCCGCCCGCCGAGGTCCTGGACCGTCCGCGGCAGGAGCGCACCCGGGCCTTCCTGGCCAAGGTGCTGTAGCACCCCCGCTGCCCACCCCGCCCTCCGCTACCGCCCCCTCTCCCCGAACCCCCTTCACCCGAGCAGGAGTTCCGCCATGTCCCTACCCCGTCGCGCCCTCGTGACCGCCGCCGGCTCGCTCGCCGCCGCCCTCGTCCTGGCCGGCTGCGGCAGCGGCGCGAACGGCGCCTCGGCGGAACTCGCCCCGGCCAAGGGCAGCACGGCGCCGAACGGCACCGTGGTGAACCTGTCGCCGCAGCAGAACCGGGTCTCGACGGCCAAGGTCGACGCGATCGCGGCCCTGGTCCCGGAGGAGATCCGGAAGAGAGGCACCTTGAAGGTCGTCGACTCGATCGGCACCACCCCGCCGCTGGACTTCTACGCCAACGACGACAAGACGATCATCGGCATCGAACCGGACATCGCCTCGCTCATCGGCGACGTGCTCGGCCTCAAGGTCGAGTTCAACCCGGTCTCCTGGGAGAACATCTTCGTCGGCCTGGACAGCGGCAAGTACGACGCCGGCCTGTCCAACATCACCGTCACCGAGGAGCGCAAGGAGAAGTACGACTTCGCCACCTACCGGCTGGACGTCCTCGGCTTCGAGACCAAGAAGGGCAGCGGGATCAAGGTCACCGGTGCCAAGGACCTGGCCGGCCGGTCCGTCGGCGTCGCCACCGGCACCAACCAGGAGAAGCTGCTGATCTCCTGGAGCGAGGAGGACGTCCGCAACGGCCTCAAGCCGATCGACATCAAGTACTTCTCCGGCACCGAGTACTACCTGGCGCTCTCCTCCGGCCGGATCGACGTCTACACCGGCCCCAACCCCAGCCTGGCCTTCCACGCCGTGCAGACCGGCGAGACCGAGGTGGTCGGCACCTACTCGGGCGGCGGCGCGGACGTCCTCGGCAAGATCGCGGCCACCACCCACAAGGACAACGGCCTGGTCAAGGCGCTCAACAGCGCGATCAACGAGCTGATCAGGAACGGGACGTACGGGCAGGTGCTCAAGCGCTGGGGCCTGGAGAACGAGGCCGTCCAGACCTCCGAGATCAACCCGGTGGGCCTGCCCAAGCCCAAGGCGTGACAGCGGGGCGGCCCAAGGCCTGACACCACGCCGGACCGAGCTGTGACACCGGGGCCTCCGTCGTTCACCCGTTCGTCCCCGCCCGCCGCTATGGTGACCCCTCCGGCGGCGAACGCCGTTCGGGCGGGGGCACGTTGGGGGAGGGCATGCGCAAGGGTGAGGTGCTCGGCGGTCGCTTCCGACTGGAGGAGTGGCTGGGCAAGGGCGGCTTCGGCGTGGTCTGGCGGGCGACCGACACCGTGCTGGACCGGCCGGTCGCGGTCAAGCTGCTGCTGGCCGAGCACGCGGCCGACCAGGAGGCCGTCGGCCGGTTCGTCCGCGAGGCCAAGCTGGCCGGGAACCTGTCCCATCCGCACATCGTCACGGTGCACGACTACGGCCGGGTCGCCGGTGTCGAGGGGGAGGTCCACTACCTGGTGATGGAGCTGGTCCGCGGCCGCCCGCTGTCCGCGGTGCTCAGGGACGGACAGCCGGAGCACGGACTGGCGCTGGCCTGGATGACCCAGGTCTGCGAGGCGCTCGACGTCGCGCACCGCAGCGGGGTGATCCACCGGGACATCAAGCCGGAGAACGTCATGATCCTGGACGGCGGGGGCCGGGCCAAGGTGCTGGACTTCGGCATCGCCCGGCTGCTCACCCAGTCGGTCGGGCTCACCTCCACCGGCAGCGTGGTCGGCACCGTCCCGTACCTGGCGCCCGAGTGCTGGTCCGGCGGGACCGTGGACGGCCGGGCCGACCTCTACGCCTTCGGCGTGATGCTGTACGAGGTCAGCACCGGCCGGCGGCCGTTCCGCGCCGACTCGCCGTACGAGTACATGCGCAAGCACATGGACGAGACCCCGCCCCGGGTACGCGGCACGGACCCGGCGCTGGCCGAGCTGGTCGCCCGGCTGCTCGCCAAGCGGCCCGCGGACCGGCCCGCCGACGCCGCCGAGGTGCTGGAGCGGCTGCGGGCCGTCCGCCCCGGGGTGCGGGGGCCGGGGCCGAGCCCGGAGCAGCTGCGCCGGCGGGCCGACCAGGCCTGGCAGCACGGCGCCGAGGGCCGGCCCGGGGACGCGGTGGACATGCTGCTCCAGCTCGTCCCCGACTTCGCCCGGACCTGCGGCCCGGCCGACCCGCGCACCCTGCGCACCTGCCACGACCTGGCCCTCTGGCTGGCCCGGGCCGGCCGCCGGGCCGCCGCCGTCGCCCTGCTGGAGGCGCTGGCCGAGCAGCCCGGCACCGCCCCGGAGGCCCGGGCCGACCTGCGGCGCGACCTCGCGCACTGGCGGGGGGAGGCCGAGCGGCTCGGCCCGGGCCAGGGGCCGTCGCTAGACCTGCGGGTGCTGCTCGGCGGCGGCGCGCAGCGCGGCTGAGGCACCGGCGGCGATCGGGTCGCCGTGCCCGAAGACGGCGGTCTCGACCGGCAGTGCGGCGAGCCGGTGGAACGAGGCGAGGGCCAGTGCCGGGTCGGTGTGGAACACCCCCGGCCCGGTCCGCCCCCGGACGTTGGACACCAGGTCCCCGGTGAACAGCACCCCGGGCCCGGGCAGGTGCAGGGCGATGCTGCCGTCGGTGTGCCCGGGCACGTGCACGACCACGGCGCCGCCGCCGATGTCCAGCACGTCCCCGTCCTCGACCTCGCGGTGCACCGGGCAGGGCTCGGCCGGCGGGATCGGCGGCAGCCCGTCCCACAGCTGCTGCTCGAAGGGGCTGAGCACGGGCGGCACCGCGGGCTGCTCGCGCCGTACCACCGGCGCCTCCAGCCGGTGCGCCACCACCTCGGCGGACCAGCGGCGGGCCAGTTCGGCGGCGGAGCCGGTGTGGTCCTCGTGGTGGTGGGTGAGCACGATCCGGCGTACGGCCGTCGGCTCCGGTCCGATGGTGCGGATCGCCTTCTCGATGCCGTCCGCCGACCCGGCGATGCCGGTGTCGATCAGGGTCGGTCCGTGGTCGTCCTGCCAGAGGTAGGCGGTGCCGAACTCCAGGGTGATCATGTGCAACTCGTCGCGTACCCGGGTGATCTCCATGCCCGGATCCTGCGCCCTGCGGCGCCTCGGCACACGGACGTTCGCCCTGGGCGTGCTTCCCGGTCCGGCGGATCCGCCGGACCGGGAGGGCTGTCAACCGTACGGGCCACCTATTCGGGCCCCCGTGCCTTCGTGCGATTTGATGGGAATCCGCCCATCGGGACGGTCTGGTCCACCGGCCCGGGCCGTTGATATACCTCGTTGCCAGACTCGGGAGCGGTGTCCGCGCCGCCCCGGTGAGCTGCGACGAAAGGCTGGTGACGGATCGATGAAGCTCCTCCGCGTCGGACCCCCGGGCGCCGAGCGCCCGGTCGTGCTGGGCCAGGACGGCACCGCGTACGACCTCTCCGGGCGGGCCCGCGACCTCGACGGGGCCTTCCTGGCCGGGCTGGACACCGCCGAGCTGGCCCGGGAGGTGGCCGCCGGCGCGTTGCCGGTGGTGGACCTGGCCGGCCTGCGGGTGGGTGCGCCGGTGGCCCGGCCGGGCAAGGTGGTCGGCATCGGGCTCAACTACCGCGACCACGCGGCCGAGGCCGGGGCCGCGATCCCGGACGAGCCGGTGATCTTCCTCAAGCCGAGCTCCACCGTGGTCGGCCCCTACGACGAGGTGCTGGTGCCGCGCGGCGGTGAGAAGACCGACTACGAGGCCGAGCTGGCGATCGTGATCGGCCGCACCGCCCGCTACCTGGACTCGCACGCCGAGGCCGCCGCCGTGATCGCCGGCTACACGATCGCCAACGACGTCACCGAGCGGGCGTTCCAGTTCGAGCGCGGCGGCCAGTGGGACAAGGGCAAGTCGGCGGAGACCTTCACCCCGCTCGGGCCCTGGCTGGTCACCGCCGACGAGGTGGCCGACCCGCAGGCCCTGACGCTGCGGCTCTGGGTCAACGGCGAGCGGCGGCAGCACGGCAGCACCGCGGAGATGGTCTTCCCGGTGCTGGAACTCGTCCGCTACGCGAGCCAGTTCATGGTGCTGGAGCCCGGCGACGTGATGGTCACCGGCACCCCGGCCGGGGTCACCCTGGGCCACCCGGGCACGCCGTTCCTGGCCCCGGGCGACGTCGTCGAGATCGAGATCGACGGCCTCGGCCGGCAGCGCCAGGTGCTCGGCAAGGCGTAGGGCGTGCGCCGCCCGACCCTTGGCACGGGGGTCGGGAGGCCCTCAGGCCCCGTCCGGGGGAGTTCCGCCCAGCACCGCCCGCAGCCGCTCGGCCCGTTCCGCCCGCGGCCCCTCCAGCGCGAGCAGCCCCGCCAGCACCTCCGCCGTCTGCGGATCGTGCAGCGCCGTCGCCGCCGCCATCGCCGTGAACTGGTCCACCAGCCAGTCCCGCAGTCCCTCCACCGGTAGCGCGCGCCCCTCGTCCAGCCAGCTCAGCGACGCGCCCTCGACGACCGCGATCCAGGAGCGCACCAGCAGGGTCAGCCGCGGCCCGGCCTCCCGTACGCCCAGGTGCCGCAGGGTCCGCCGGAGCGCCGCCCGCCGGACGTCGTCCACGATGGCCGTGGTCCGGGCCGTCTCCACCACCGAACCGCCGCGCAGCAGCGCCGAGTAGCCCGCGTCGTGCTCGGCCACGAAGGCGAAGTAGCCGTCCAGCGCGGCGGCCAGCTGCTCGGACGGCCGCCCGGTCGAGGGGACGGCGAACCGGCCGGTCAGCTCGTCCGCCGCGGTGCGCAGCGCGGCCTCGTACAACTGCTGCTTGCCGCCCGCGAAGTAGCGGTAGACCAGCGGCCGGGAGGCGCCGGCGGCCTCGGCGACGTCGTCCAGGCTGACCTCCTCGGGCGGTCGGACGGCGAACAGCTCCAGGGCGACCGCGATCAGCTGCTCGCGCCGCTGTTCGACCGGCAGCCGCCGGTAGCCGGAGCGGCGCGGGCGCGGTCCGGGGGCGGCCGGGTCGGTTGCCGAGGTGGGGCGGGCTTCCATGGCCGTCAGCGTAATGGGCGTCGTGCCGATCGGGACCTGTCACGTACCGGATCTCTCCGAACGGGTGTTTGGCCCGCTCACCCTGTGTCAGAGCCCTGACCCCAGCCGGTCAACGGTCGATGACGGGGGCTTGCATTCGGCCCGGGCACCGCGATGATGTCCGAATGGTTGAAGAACTGATCACCACCGGCGGCGACACTCCCCGCCGCATCGCCGACGGTTACGTCCAGGCGCTGGCCGACCTCGACCCGCTGACCGCCGTCTACCTCGGCCTCAACCCCGAGGACGACCGGCTGCCCGACCTCTCCCCGGACGGCGCCGAGCGGATCGCCGACCTCGCCCGCCGCACCCTGGCCCGGCTGGACGAGGCCGAGCGGGCCGGCGCCGCCGACGACGAGGCCGAGCGCCGCTGCGCCCGCCTGCTGCGCGAGCGGCTGACCGCCGAACTCGCCGTGCACGACGCCGGGGAGGACTACCGCGCGGTGCGCAACCTCGGCTCCCCGGTGCACAACACCCGGGAGGCCTTCACCCTGATGGCCACCGACACCGAGGCCGAGTGGCAGCTGATCGGCCGCCGCCTGGCCCGCGTCCCGCTGGCGCTGGAGCAGTACCGGCGGACGCTGACCGAGGGCATCGAGCGCGGGCTGCTGTCCGGCCCGCGCCAGGTCGGGACGGTGGTCGGCCAGTTCGGCGAGTGGCTGGCCGGGGACGTCCCGGGCGGCTGGTTCGGCGAGTTCGTCCAGGACGCCCCGGAGAGTGTGCGGGCCGAGCTGTCCGTGCACGCGGTGGCCGCCGCCGAGGCGCTGGCCGCGCTGCGCGACTGGCTGCGCGACGTGTACGGCCCGGCCGCCGCCGGCACCCCGGACACCGCCGGACGGGAGCGCTACGCCCGCTGGGTGCGCTACTGGACGGGCGCGGACCTGGACCTGGACGAGGCGTACGCGTGGGCCTGGAGCGAGTTCCACGACCTGCTCGCCCAGATGGAGGCCGAGGCCGAGAAGGTCCGCCCGGGCGTCGGCCCGATGGCCGCGATGAAGTGGCTGGAGACGGACGGCCCGGCGATCGAGGGCGCCGAGGCCGCCCGGGAGTACCTCCAGGGCCTGATGGACCAGGCCATCCGGGACCTCCAGGGCACCCACTTCGACCTGGCCGAGCCGGTCACCCGGGTCGAGTCGCGGATCGCCCCGCCCGGCAGCGCCGCCGCGCCGTACTACACCCAGCCCGCCCTGGACTTCAGCCGTCCCGGCCGGACCTGGCTGCCGGTCCTCGGCGAGGAGCGCTTCCCGGTCTGGGACCTGGTGTCGACCTGGTACCACGAGGGCGTCCCCGGCCACCACCTCCAGCTCGCGCAGTGGGTGTACGTCGCCGACCGGCTCTCCAGCTACCAGGTGAGCCTCGGCGGGGTGAGCGCCAACCTGGAGGGCTGGGCGCTGTACGCCGAGCGCCTGATGGACGAGCTCGGCTACCTCACCGACCCGGGCCACCGGCTGGGCTTCCTCAACGCCCAGATGATGCGGGCGCTGCGGGTCATCGTCGACATCGGCATGCACGTCGGCCTGGACTTCCCGGCGGACTCCCCGTACCGGCCGGGCGAGCCGGTGAGCCCCGAGTACGGGCGGGAGTTCTTCGGCCGGTACTGCGGCCTGTCCGCCGACTTCCTGGACAGCGAGCTGGTCCGCTACCTGGGCATGCCCGGCCAGGCGATCGGCTACAAGCTGGGCGAGCGGGCCTGGCTCCGGGGCCGGGCGGCGGCGCGGGCGGCGCACGAGGCGCGCGGCGAGGAGTTCGACCTCAAGGCCTGGCACATGGCGGCGCTCTCGCAGGGCTCGCTGGGGCTGGACGACCTGGTCGCGGAGCTCTCGGCGCTCTGAGCGGGGCCGTCGGCGCCCTGGGCGGAGCCGTCGGCGCGCCGGGGCGCGTGGTGGGGACCAGGACCCCGGGACTCGGTCGCGAGTCCCGGGGTCCTGGTCCTTTTGTCCGACAAAGGTCGATTTGGTGAGGTTTTTCCTTGCCATTCGCCGAGGTCGGCGTTTGGCTGGAAGGCGACTGCGTGACCTCTCCGTACCCCCTCCGGAAGGCTCGACCAGTGTCTGCTCAACCCGCCGCCATCGGTCATGGGACCGCCGACAGTCGCCGCTGGTGGGCGCTGACGGTCATCGCCATCGCCCAGCTCATGATCGTCCTCGACATCACCATCGTGAACATCGCGCTGCCGTCGGCCCAACGGGACCTGGGCATCACCGACGCGAACCGGCAATGGGTGATCACCGCCTACACCCTCGCCTTCGGCGGCCTGCTGCTGCTCGGCGGCCGGCTGGGCGACCTCTTCGGCCGCAAGCGCGTGTTCATCGTCGGCCTGCTGGGCTTCGCCCTCGCCTCCGCCCTCGGCGGCGCGGCGGTCGACCCGGCGATGCTGTTCGGCGCCCGCGCCCTCCAGGGCGCGTTCGGCGCCCTGCTCGCCCCGTCCGCGCTGGGCCTGCTCTCCACCACCTTCTCCGATCCGAAGGAACGCAGTACGGCCTTCGGCATCTTCGGCGCGATCGCCGGTGGCGGCGCCGCGATCGGCTTCATCGCCGGCGGGCTGCTCACCGAGTACCTGGACTGGCGCTGGTGCCTGTTCGTGAACACCCCGATCGCCGTGGTGACCGCCTTCGCGGCCTTCCGGGTGCTCCACCGCGACCACGTCGAGAAGGGCCGCCGGATCAAGCTGGACCTGCCCGGGGCGCTGCTCGGCTGCGGCGGCCTGCTGGCCATCGTGTTCGGCACCTCCGAGGCCGTCACCCGGGGCTGGAGCGACGGTCTGGTGATCGGCTCGCTGCTGCTGGGCGTGGCGCTGCTCGGGGTGTTCGTCCTGGTCGAGAAGCGCTCCGCGCACCCGCTGCTGCCGATCCACATCGTGGCCGAGCGCAACCGCGGCGGCGGCGCCCTCTCGGTGGGCCTGGCCATGGTCGGCATGTTCGGCCTGTTCCTGTTCCTGACCTACTACATGCAGGCCATCAAGCACTTCTCGCCGGTGGTCTCGGGCGTCTCCTTCCTGCCCATGACGGCGGCCATCATCCTGAGCTCGACCGGCGTCGCGGCCCGGCTGATGACCCGGGTGCCGTCCCGGAACCTGATCACCCCCGGGCTGCTGCTGGCCGCGGGCGGCATGGCCTGGCTGACCCAGATGAAGGTGGACAGCCCGTGGGCCGCCATGGTGCTGCCCTCGGTGCTGCTGATCGGCTTCGGCATGGGCCTGGTGTTCATGCCGGCGATGAGCCTGGCCACCCTCGGGGTCGCCCCGCACGAGGCCGGTGCGGCCTCGGCCACCATCAACTCGGCCCAGCAGGTGGGCGGTTCGCTCGGCACGGCGCTGCTGAACACGATCGCCGCCAGCGCCACCGCGACGTACCTGGCCACCCGGATCACGAGCGATCCGCTGGTGCGGGCCCAGGGTGCGGTGCACGGCTACGTGGTCGCGACCTGGGTCGCGATGGGCGTGCTGCTGCTGGCCGCCCTGGTCGCCTTCCTGATGATCGACCACCGGCCGGCGCCCGCCGAGGCGACCGCCGTCCCGGGCGGCGTGGAGGCGGCGGCCGCCGCACCGGCTGCCGTGGACGGCCGGCCGAGCCCGCGCGCCGCGGCGATGGCCGACGTGAAGGCCAACGTGAAGCCGGCGGCGGAGGTCCGCGCGGAGGCGGGGTCCGACCGGCCACCGGCCGACTGACCGCGGCGGCGCACCGCAACCCCCGCGCCCCCTCGTTCCCCGGCCACCGCCGGGGGAGCGAGGGGGCGCCGCCGTACCGCGACGTCCACCGCCCTTCGACGTCCACCGCCTTCATCGCAGGGCCCGTTCCGGTTACGCTCCTGCTCCGGTGGGCGCTTTTCTCATCGAGCTCCAAGCCGACGGTAACGAGGCTTCCAGGCTGGGGCGCCATAGTCATTGACCGAACGAGGCGCCACCGACCAGGGCAGGGGAGTCAGGAATGGGCCAGCACAGCCGCGAGAGGTCGCGCCGTCACCGTCTGCTCGCCCCCTCGCTGTTCACCGCGCTGGCGGCCCTCGTGGTGGCCGCCGTGCTGGCCGGGACGCACGGGTTCAGCCTGTCCGACGCGACGGCCGCCGGGAAGGTGGCCCGCAGCACCCGGGCCGTCGTCCCGGAGCCGGCCACCGCCACCGCGGCGCCGGCCTCGCCCGGCCCGGCCGCGGACACCACCCCGAGCGCGACCCCGACCCCGACGGACACCCCGATGCCCACCGGGACGCCGACCGCCACGGACACCCCGACGGCCCCCGCCCCGACCACGTCCGCCGCACCCGACGTGCGCAGCGCCGCGCTCGGCAGGACCGCCGCCGCCCCCGCCGACGACCGGGAGTCCTCCACCGTCGGCGCGCTGTTCAGCGGCCCGGTCGGGCCCGGCAACCACTTCTGCACCGCCAGCGTGCTGCACAGCGCCACCGGCAACCTGCTGCTGACCGCCGCGCACTGCGTCAGCAGTCCCGGCGGGGTGACCTTCGCCCCCGGCTACCGGGACGGCTCCGCGCCGTACGGCACCTGGCAGGTGACGGCGGTCCACACGGCGAGCGGCTGGTCCCAGAACGGCGACGTGGACGAGGACTTCGCGATCCTGGAGACCGCCCCCAGCAACGGCCGCAACGTCGAGGACGTGGTCGGCGGCAACAAGCTCGGCACCGACGAGTCCTTCGGCGCGACCGTCCGCCTCTACGGCTACCCGGCCGGCGCCGAGACGCCCAGCCTCTGCACCAACACCACCGCCCAGCAGAGCGCCTACCAGCGGGTGATCGACTGCCCGGCGTACCCGTCCGGCACCAGCGGCGGCCCCTGGATCAACACCGCGACCGGGGACGTGGTCGGCGCGATCGGCGGCTACCAGCAGGGCGGCGACAGCGACGACACCTCGTACAGCGCCTACTTCGACCACACCATCGCGACCCTGTACACCCAGGTCGAGGGCAGCGCCCCCTGACCCGACGGGTCCGGGCCCCTCCCCCCGGGGCCCGGGCCCGTCGGCACCCCGTCCCGGGCGTCCGCGCCCGGACATGACGAAGGCCCAGATCCGTGGATCAACTCCACTGATCTGGGCCTCGATTGCACTTCCTGCGAAGTGCCCCCGGTAGGATTCGAACCTACGCACCCGCCTCCGGAGGGCGGTGCTCTATCCCCTGAGCTACGGGGGCCGGTTGGCCTGTCGGTCACTCGCGCGTTCCGACGGGATGAACACTACCAGGCTTCCAGCAGGGTCCGTGCACGGGTTTCCGGAAAGATCGTCGGGGCGCCGGGCGGCCGCCCGGCGGGCGGAAGTGTCCAAAGGCCGGACGGGGCGGCGGGGCCGCCGATACCCTCGGTGAGGTGTCAGTCGTGTCCGGGCGGGTCCTCGTGGTGGACGACAGCGAGGTGATCCGCCAGCTGATCAGGGTCAACCTGGAGCTCGAGGGCTTCGAGGTGGTGACCGCCGCCGACGGCGCCGAGTGCCTGGAGGTCGTCCGCCGGGTGAAGCCCGACGTGGTGACGCTGGACGTGGTGATGCCTCGGCTGGACGGCCTGCGGACGGCGGCCCGGCTGCGCGCGACCCCGGACACCAGCGGGCTGCCGATCGCGATCGTGAGCGCCTGCACCCCGGCGGACCTCGATCTGGGGGAGGCGGTCGGGGTGGACGGCTACCTCGGCAAGCCCTTCGACCCCGCCGACCTGGTGGCCCTGGTCCGGCGCCTGATGCCGGCCGCGGAACGGCCCGCCGGGTTTCGCCCTGAGCGAACAGGGCGTGCGGATCGCGGCTGACACCCCAGGGGGCGCCGTCCCGCGGCGTCTCAACCGGCAAACCGGGTGGCGGGCGGGTACCCCGTCTCGCCTACGCTTGGCGTCGTGACCCCCGCAGACCTTTCCCAGGCAATCCAGGCCGCAGTGAGCTCCGCCGTCGAGGCGGGCGAGCTGGCCGTCGCCGTGCCCGAGCACGTGACGGTCGAGCGGCCCAAGAACCGGGACCACGGCGACTACGCGACGAACGTGGCCCTCCAGCTCGCCAAGGCGGCCGGCAAGCCGCCGCGAGCCGTTGCCGAGGCCCTGGCCGAGCGCCTGCGAGGGATCACCGGCGTCGCCAAGGTCGACATCGCCGGTCCGGGCTTCCTGAACATCACCCTGGACACCGCCACCGCCGGTGCGCTCGCCCGCACCGTCGTCGAGGCGGGCGAGGCCTACGGCCGCAACGAGGCCCTCAAGGGCCTCAAGATCAACCTGGAGTTCGTCTCCGCCAACCCGACCGGCCCGATCCACATCGGCGGCGTCCGCTGGGCGGCCGTCGGCGACTCGCTGGCGCGCGTGCTGCGGGCCTCCGGCGCCGACGTCACCACCGAGTACTACCTCAACGACGCCGGCGTGCAGATCAGCAAGTTCGCCGCCTCGCTCCAGGCCGCCGCGAACGGCCGCGAGGTGCCCGAGGGCGGCTACGTCGGCGAGTACATCGTCGACATCGCCAAGGCGCTCACCGACGCGGTCCCGGGCGTGCTCGACCTGCCCGAGGCCGAGCAGCTGGAGGTCTTCCGCACCGAGGGCCTCAAGCTCATGGTCGCCGAGATCAAGCGCTCGATGGACGAGTTCGGCACCCACTTCGACGTGTGGTTCTCGGAGAAGACGCTGCACGACTCGGGCGCCGTCGAGAAGGCCATCGAGCGGCTGCGCGAGCAGGGCCACGTCTTCGACCAGGACGGCGCGGTCTTCCTGCGCACCACCGACTTCGGTGACGACAAGGACCGCGTCCTGATCAAGGCCGACGGCGACAAGACCTACTTCGCCGCCGACGCCGCGTACTACCTGTCCAAGCGGGACCGCGGCGCCGAGGTCGCGCTCTACATGCTGGGCGCCGACCACCACGGCTACGTCAACCGCCTCAAGGCCATCGCGGCCTGCGCGGGCGACGACATGAACCACAACATCGAGGTGAAGATCGGCCAGTTCGTGAAGATGCTTCGCGACGGCGAAGAGGTCCGCATGTCCAAGCGGGCCGGCAACATCATCACGATCGACGACGTGGTCGACTGGATCGGCGTCGACGCCGCCCGCTACACCCTGGCGCGCTCCTCCACGGACTCGACGATCACGCTCGACATCAACATCCTGACCAGCCAGACCAACGAGAACCCGGTCTACTACGTCCAGTACGCCCACACCCGGATGTGCGGTGTCGCCCGCAAGGCGGCCGAGCTGGGCGTGGACAAGGGCGCGGCCGAGCAGTTCAAACCCGAGCTGCTCGCCACCGAGTGGGAGTCCGACGTGCTCGGCCACCTCGCCGAGTTCCCGCGCGTGCTGGCCACGGCCGGCGAGCTGCGCGAGCCGCACCGCGTCGCCGTCTACCTGGAGAAGCTCGCGGGCAAGTACCACCGCCTGTACGAGAACTGCATGTTCCTGCCCAAGGGCGACGAGGAGCTCAACGACACGCACCGGGCCCGCCTCTGGCTGGTCGAGGCGACGCGCACCGTGCTCGCCAACGGCCTCACGCTCCTGGGCGTGACGGCGCCCGAGCGGATGTAAGCACCACCCCCAAGCGCACAGCGGGGGCGGCTGACGGTCAACGAGGACCGTCGCCGCCCCTCGCCATAGGTCTCGAAGGACTTTGGACATGAGTCGCTCCGCACACCCCGCAGGCCCCCGTCACGGTGATGTCCTGCCCGAGGGCCACTACCAGGCCCCGCCGGCCGATCTGAACGCGCTCGACCCCAAGGTCTGGTCGCGCACCGTCGCCCGCGACGCCGAGGGCGTGGCCACCGTCGGCGGGATCGACGTCAAGCGGCTGGCGGCCGAGTTCGGCACCCCGGCCTACGTGCTGGACGAGGAGGACTTCCGCAGCCGGGCCCGCGCCTGGCGGGACGCCTTCGGCGCCGACGCGGACGTCTACTACGCCGGCAAGGCCTTCCTCTCCAAGGCGGTCGTGCGCTGGCTGCACGAGGAGGGCCTCAACCTCGACGTGTGCAGCGCCGGGGAGTTGGCGGTGGCGCTGGCCGCCGGGATGCCGGCGGAGCGGATCGCGCTGCACGGCAACAACAAGTCGGTGGACGAGCTGGAGCACGCCGTGAAGACCGGCGTCGGGCACATCGTGGTCGACTCCTACGAGGAGATCGAGCGGCTGGCCGCGATCGCCGCCCGCCAGGGCGTGCGCCAGCAGGTGCTGATCCGGATCACCGTCGGCGTCGAGGCGCACACCCACGAGTTCATCGCCACGGCACACGAGGACCAGAAGTTCGGCCTGTCCCTCACCGGGGGAGCGGCCGCCGAGGCGGTGCGCCGGGTGCTCGGCCACGACAGCCTGGAGCTGCGCGGCATCCACTCGCACATCGGCTCGCAGATCTTCGACATGGCGGGCTTCGAGGTCGCCGCCCGCCGGGTGGTCGGCCTGCTGGCCGGGATCCGCGACGAGCACGGCGTCGAGCTGCCCGAGATCGACCTGGGCGGCGGCCTGGGCATCGCCTACACCAGCGAGGACGACCCGCGCGAGCCGGCCGAGATCGCCGCCGCGCTGGCCGAGATCGTCCGCCGGGAGTGCGCCGCCGCCGACCTGAACGCCCCCCGGCTGAGCGTGGAGCCGGGCCGGGCGATCGTCGGCCCGACGGCGTTCACGCTGTACGAGGTCGGCACGGTCAAGCCGCTGGAGGGCCTGCGCACCTACGTCAGCGTGGACGGCGGGATGTCCGACAACATCCGCACCGCGCTGTACGACGCCGAGTACTCGGTGGCGCTGGTGTCGCGCACCAGCGACGCCGAGCCGATGCTGGTGCGGGTGGTCGGAAAGCACTGCGAGTCCGGCGACATCGTCGTCCGGGACGCCTTCCTGCCGTCCGACCTGGCCGCGGGCGACCTGATCGCGGTGCCCGCCACCGGCGCCTACTGCCGCTCGATGGCGAGCAACTACAACCACGCCCTCAGGCCTCCGGTGCTCGCCGTCAAGGACGGCGCGGCCCGGGTGATCGTCCGGCGCGAGACGGAGGAGGATCTCCTGCGCCTGGATATCGGATGACGAAATTCTCGTCTCAGATCATGGAACGACCGTAGATCCGTGCGGAAAGTCCCCGAGACTGGTACGGACCGAAGTGACCGGCGGCCCCTGAAAACCGCCGGAAATACCGAAGCACGAAGAATGCAGAGCGGAGTCGGATGATGCGTACGCGCCCGCTGAAGGTGGCGTTGCTGGGTTGTGGTGTGGTGGGCTCCGAGGTGGCGCGCATCATGACGACGACGGCCGACGACCTCGCCGCTCGCATCGGTGCCCCGGTCGAGCTCGCCGGGATCGCGGTCCGCCGGGCCGGCCGGGTGCGCCCCGGGGTGCCCGAGCACCTGATCACCACCGACGCCGAGGCCCTGGTGGGCCGCGGCGACATCGACGTCGTGGTCGAGGTGGTGGGCGGCATCGAGCCGTCCAAATCGCTGATCCTGTCCGCCTTCGCGAAGGGCGCCTCGGTGGTCAGCGCCAACAAGGCGCTGCTCGCCAAGGACGGCACCGAGCTGCACGCGGCGGCCGCCGCGGCCGGCGTGGACCTGTACTACGAGGCCGCGGTGGCGGGCGCGATCCCGCTGCTGCGCCCGCTGCGCGAGTCCCTCGCGGGGGACAAGGTCAACCGGGTGCTGGGCATCGTCAACGGCACCACCAACTTCATCCTCGACAAGATGGACACCACCGGCGCCGGCTACTCGGAGGCGCTGGAGGAGGCCACCGCGCTCGGCTACGCCGAGGCGGACCCGACGGCCGACGTCGAGGGCTTCGACGCCGCCGCCAAGGCCGCCATCCTGGCCGGGATCGCGTTCCACACCGAGGTCACCGCAGCGGACGTCTACCGCGAGGGCATCACCGAGGTGACCGCCGCCGACATCGCCTCCGCCAAGGCGATGGGCTGCGTGGTCAAGCTGCTGGCGATCTGCGAGCGGGCCGCCGACGGCGCGTCCGTCACCGCGCGGGTCCACCCGGCGATGATCCCGCTCTCGCACCCGCTGGCGTCCGTCCGCGAGGCGTACAACGCGGTGTTCGTCGAGGCCGAGGCGGCCGGCCGGCTGATGTTCTACGGCCCGGGCGCGGGCGGCTCGCCGACCGCCTCCGCGGTGCTCGGCGACCTGGTCGCGGTCTGCCGCAACAAGCTGGCCGGGTCCACCGGTCCCGGTGACTCCGTGTACACGCAGCTGCCCGCCAAGCCGATGGACGAGGTGGTCACCCGCTACCACGTCAGCCTGGACGTGGACGACCGGGCGGGCGTGCTCGCCCAGGTCGCGTCCGTCTTCGCCGAGCACGGCGTCTCCATCGACACCGTGCGCCAGCAGGGCCGCGACGGCGACGCCTCGCTCGTCGTGGTCACCCACCGTGCCACCGACGCCGCGCTGTCGGCGACGGTCGACAAGCTCCGCGCGCTGGACAGCGTGCGGGACGTGGCCAGCATCATGCGGGTCGAAGGGGAATAAGGAACCAGCCATGAACGCCGTTGCCGAGAACGTCGTCCGAGGCGCGCACACCCACCAGTGGCGCGGCCTGATCGAGGAGTACCGGGACCGCCTGCCGGTCACCGCGGCCACCCCGGTGGTCACCCTGCTGGAGGGCGGCACGCCCCTGGTACCGGCCCAGGTGCTCTCCGAGCGCACCGGCTGCGAGGTCTACCTCAAGGTCGAGGGCGCCAACCCGACCGGTTCCTTCAAGGACCGCGGGATGACGATGGCCATCTCCAAGGCCAAGGAGGAGGGTGCCCAGGCCGTCATCTGCGCCTCCACCGGCAACACCTCGGCCTCCGCCGCCGCCTACGCGGTGCGGGCCGGGATGGTCTCCGCCGTGCTCGTCCCGCAGGGCAAGATCGCCCTGGGCAAGATGGGCCAGGCGCTGGTGCACGGCGCCAAGATCCTCCAGGTCGACGGGAACTTCGACGACTGCCTGACGCTCGCCCGCGAACTGTCCGAGAAGTACCCGGTGGCGCTGGTCAACTCGGTGAACCCGGTGCGGATCGAGGGCCAGAAGACGGCGGCCTTCGAGATCGTCGACATGCTCGGCGACGCCCCGGACATCCACGTCCTGCCGGTCGGCAACGCGGGCAACATCACCGCCTACTGGAAGGGCTACCGGGAGTACGCCGCCGACGGGATGGCCGCCCGCACCCCGCGGATGTGGGGCTTCCAGGCCGCCGGCTCGGCCCCGATCGTGGACGGCGCGCCCGTCCTCAAGCCGCAGACCATCGCCACCGCGATCCGGATCGGCAACCCGGCCTCCTGGGACTTCGCGCTCGCCGCGCGGGACGAGTCCGGCGGCCTCATCGACAAGGTGACGGATCGTCAGATCCTCGCCGCCTACCGGCTGTTGGCCGCGCAGGAGGGCGTCTTCGTGGAGCCCGCCTCGGCCGCCTCGGTGGCCGGCCTGCTGGCCAAGGCGGAGGCCGGCCTGGTCGACCCGGGCCAGCGGATCGTCTGCACGGTGACCGGCAACGGCCTCAAGGACCCGGACTGGGCGGTGGCCGGCGCGCCGCAGCCGCAGGTCGTCCCGGTCGACCCGGAGGCCGCGGCCCAGCGGCTCGGACTGCTGGACTGACGGCGGGGCCTGACAGTTCGACGGGCCGACCCTTTCGGGGGTCGGCCCGTCACAGTTCTCCGGTGACACTTTTGTGTCAATTCCGCTGCGCATTCCGATCCGATTCCACCCCACTCCCTGACCGCGGGGGGTGCGCATTCCGGCCAGAACCGGCAACACACCAGATCGAAGGCCCACGGGGTGTACCACTGGGGAACCTCTCTTCGATACTCTGGGACCGGCCGTGTGGCACATGCCCCGGGCCCGTCCTGGTACGGGCCGCGCCGACGACAGCGACCGCCAGGCCCGAGAGGCCGCGGCCCTTTCCCCACCTCGCACCGACGACGCGCTCCGCGCCGCCCGATTTCCCCAGGAGAGTCCACCGCATGGCCGGTCCTGCGTTCCGTGCCGCCGCCGTCCGGGTCCGGGTTCCCGCGACCAGCGCCAACCTCGGCCCGGGCTTCGATGCCTTCGGGCTCGCGCTGGGCCTGTACGACGACGTCGTCGTCCGGGTCTCCGACTCCGGCCTCTCCGTCGACATCGCCGGCGAGGGCGCGCAGACGCTGCCGCGGGACGAGCGCCACCTGCTGGTCCGCTCGATGCGGGCCGCCTTCGACCGGCTCGGCGGCCAGCCGCGCGGCCTCGAAGTGGTCTGTGCCAACCGGATACCGCACGGCCGTGGCCTGGGCTCCTCCTCGGCCGCCATCTGCGCCGGGATCGTGGCCGCCCGCGCCGTCACCATCGGCGGCCCGTCCGCGCTGGACGACGACGCGCTGCTGGCCCTCGCCTCCGAGCTGGAGGGCCACCCGGACAACGTCGCGGCCTGCCTGCGCGGCAACTTCACCATCGCCTGGACCGACGAGGAGTCGGCCAAGGCGGTCGCCCTGGAGCCCTCCGCGCAGGTCGTCCCGGTGGTGTTCGTGCCGGCCGGCGAGGTGCTCACCGAGACCGCCCGCGGCCTGCTGCCCAAGACCGTCCCGCTGGCCGACGCCGCCGTCAACGCGGGCCGCTCCGGCCTGCTGGTGGAGGCCCTGACCAGGCGCCCCGAACTGCTCCTCGCCGCCACCGAGGACCGGCTGCACCAGGACTACCGCTCCTCCGCCATGCCGGACAGCGCCGCGCTGGTCGGCGCGCTGCGCGCGGAGGGCGTCCCCGCGGTCATCTCCGGGGCCGGCCCGACCGTGCTGGCGCTCACCGACGAGGCGGGCGTCGACAAGGTGCTCTCCTTCGCCGGGCACCACGGCCACGGCGGCGACCCGGCGTTCGCCGCGCACCGGCTCGACGTCGACCGCACCGGGGCCACCGTGCTCCCACTGGGCGTCTGAGCTGCCGGTTCGGCCCGGTGCAGAGCCGGGCCGTCCGGACACGATTGGCAAGCTCGAGGTCGGGGAATGTCTGAGGGGGTCGGTAGTGTTAACCTCATTGCTGCACCAGGTGCCCTCCGGGGCTAGGTGCGCCGCGTCCCGATCCCAGCGTTCCACTGCCGTGGAACCGCCGCGAGGTCCGGGGCGACGATTCTCCGGGAGCCCACCGCAGCGCGTACGCAGCCTGCCTGCGCGACAAGCGGTCGCATCCCGAAGCCGTGACGGCACCTGACTCCCACCCGCGGCCTCCCACTAGGGGCCAGGACGGGCGGAGCGCGGGCCACCGTCACGCGACGGGGGCCCGGGATTCGCAGGCAGCGTGGGCGCAACGCCCTCTGGGGAGGTCGACACACGACCGGCCCACGCGCCACCTCAGCACCACCGTGCTTCACGCACCGCACCTCGCAGCTCTCCCTCGACGGGCTCCCGCCATTCGAGGGATCACCGCCTCGGACCGACGCAGTCGAGCGTTGGTCAGGACAGCACAACCGGTCGCCGAGCCAGACAGGCCGACGTCCGCTCCAGGGAAGGACCCTTAGTGAGCGACTCCACCGATCTGATGGGCGCGCGCCCGGACGCCGAAGCGTCGGACGCGACCGCCGCCCCCGCTGCCCCGGCTCGCCGCCGCCGCAGTGCCGCCGCTGGCCTGGACGGCATGGTCCTCGCCGAGCTGCAGAAGCTCGCCGCGGACCTGGGCATCACCGGTACCGGACGCATGCGCAAGAGCCAGCTGATCGAGACCATCAAGGAGAAGAGCGGCGGGGACCCGCTGCTCGCCGCCGGTGGCGCCCCGGCCGCCAAGCGCACCGCCGCCAAGGCGGACGCCGAGGCCCCGGCCGAGAAGCCGGCCCGCCGCACCAAGGCCGCCGCAGCCGCTGCCGCGGCCCCGGCCGCCGAGCCGCAGGCCCAGATCGAGATCCCGGTCCAGGCCGCCGCCGAGACCGCCGCGCCGGCCCGTGCCGAGCGCACCCGCCGCCGCGCCACCTCGGCCGCCGGCGCCCCGACCGCGCCCGTCGCGGCCGCGGAGGCCGTCGCCGAGGCCGCCACCGTCGCCGTGGCCGAGCCCAAGCAGGCCGACCGTCCGGCCGAGACCCGCGCCTTCGAGGGCCGCGAGGAGGGTCGCGAGACCCGTCGCGACCGCCGCGAGCGCCGTGACCGCCGGGACGGCGGCGAGCGCACCGAGCGTACGGAGCGCACCGAGCGCACCGAGCGTCAGGACGCCGGCGAGGCCCAGGCCGGGCAGGACGCCGACGGCCGCGAGTCGCGTCGCGACCGCCGCAACCGCCGCGAGCGCACCGACCGCCAGGGCCAGCAGGGCCAGCAGCAGGCCCAGGGCGACGGCCAGCAGCGCCGCGAGGGCGGCCAGGGCCAGCAGGCCCAGCAGCCGCAGGTCCAGCAGGGCGGCTACGACGACGACGAGTTCGGCGACGGCCGTCGCGGCCGTCGGGGCCGTTACCGCGACCGTCGGGGCCGTCGCGGCCGTGACGGCTTCGAGGCCGGTCCGGCGGTCGACACGCAGATCGGCGACGACGACGTCCTGATCCCGGTCGCGGGCATCCTCGACATCCTCGACAACTACGCCTTCGTGCGCACCTCCGGCTACCTGCCGGGCCAGAACGACGTCTACGTCTCGCTCGCCCAGGTCCGCAAGAACGGCCTGCGCAAGGGTGACGCCATCACCGGTGCCGTGCGCCAGCCGCGCGAGGGCGAGCGCCGCGAGAAGTTCAACGCCATGGTGCGGCTGGACTCCGTCAACGGCATGGACCCGGAGACCGGCCGCGGCCGCCCCGAGTTCAACAAGCTCACCCCGCTGTACCCGCAGGAGCGGCTGCGCCTGGAGACCGACCCGGGCGTGCTGACCACCCGGATCATCGACCTGGTGTCGCCGATCGGCAAGGGCCAGCGCGGTCTGATCGTCGCGCCGCCGAAGACCGGCAAGACCATGGTGCTCCAGGCGGTCGCCAACGCGATCACCCACAACAACCCCGAGTGCCACCTGATGGTCGTCCTGGTCGACGAGCGTCCGGAAGAGGTCACCGACATGCAGCGGTCGGTCAAGGGCGAGGTCATCTCCTCGACCTTCGACCGCCCGGCCGAGGACCACACCACCGTCGCCGAGCTGGCCATCGAGCGCGCCAAGCGCCTGGTCGAGCTGGGCCACGACGTGGTCATCCTGCTGGACTCGATCACCCGCCTGGGCCGCGCCTACAACCTGGCGGCGCCGGCCTCCGGCCGCATCCTGTCCGGTGGTGTCGACTCGACCGCGCTGTACCCGCCGAAGAAGTTCTTCGGTGCCGCGCGCAACATCGAGAACGGCGGCTCGCTGACCATCCTGGCCACCGCGCTGGTCGAGACCGGCTCGCGGATGGACGAGGTGATCTTCGAGGAGTTCAAGGGCACCGGCAACATGGAGCTCAAGCTCGACCGGAAGCTCTCGGACAAGCGCATCTTCCCGGCCGTCGACGTGGACGCCTCCAGCACCCGCAAGGAGGAGATCCTGCTCGGCAGCGAGGAGCTGGCCATCGTCTGGAAGCTGCGCCGGGTGCTGCACGCGCTCGACTCGCAGCAGGCGATCGAGCTGCTCCTGGACAAGATGAAGCAGACCAAGAGCAACGCCGAGTTCCTGATGCAGATCGCCAAGACCACCCCCGGTTCGGGCGACTGACCGTAGGCGGACTCCGCTGCAGCACGGAACCCCGGATCGCGCGAGCGGTCCGGGGTTCCGTGCGTTCAGGGCCGCTTTGTTCCAGAGTTGGGACAGCTTGGGACTATTTGATCTTCTTGTCCGATTTACTCTGGACCGTATGGCCGAGCACAAGAGGGTCCCGAGTCGCCGCCGCAAGGTCCTGCGGTGGTCCGCCTGCGCGGTCGCCGCGCTCGTCGTCGCCGGCGGCGGCGCGGGGGCGTACGCGTACCTGAAGCTCAACGGCAACATCAAGAGCGTCGACATCGACTCCCGCCTCGGCGAGGCGCGACCTCCGGCCGCCACCGACGGCTCCTTCAACATCCTGGTGCTGGGCTCCGACTCGCGGGTCGGCGAGAACGGCGACCTGGCCGGCGGGGACACCGGCGACTCCGCCCGGTCCGACACCGCGATGGTGGTCCACGTCTACCAGGACCACTCCAGGGCCTCGATCGTCTCGATCCCGCGCGACACCCTGGTCGACCGCCCGCAGTGCACCGACGGCGCCGGCAAGGCCGTCCCGGCGGCCAAGCGCGCGATGTACAACAGCGCCTTCGAGGCGGGCGGCGCGACCTGCGCCGTCAAGACCACCGAGCAGCTCACCGGGCTGCGGATGGACCACTACCTCCAGGTGGACTTCGCCGGCTTCGCCCGGGTCGTGGACGCGATAGGCGGGGCCACCGTGACCACCACGGTGGCCATCCA
The DNA here is from genome assembly GCF_042896295.1 of Kitasatospora sp. NPDC001309. Taxonomy (NCBI): domain Bacteria; kingdom Bacillati; phylum Actinomycetota; class Actinomycetes; order Kitasatosporales; family Streptomycetaceae; genus Kitasatospora; species Kitasatospora sp. NPDC001309. The sequence goes on from NZ_JBIAXC010000002.1 coordinate 142,712, forward strand.
CGACAAGGACAGCGGGCTCGACCTGCCGGCCGGCGAGCACCACCTGGACGGGCAGCAGGCGCTGGCCTTCGTGCGCACCCGGCACGGCGTCGGCGACGGCAGCGACCTCGGCCGGATCGAGCTGCAGAAGCAGATGGTCAAGTCGCTGCTCCAGCAGGCCGGCGGGATCGGACTGTTCTCCAACCCGGTCAAGCTGTGGTCGATCGGCGACACCATGACCAAGAGCGTCACCACCGACTCCGCGCTCGGTTCGGTGAACTCCCTGGTCGGGCTGGTGCAGGAGCTCAAGGGGATCGGGCCGGACCAGCTGTCCATGGTCACCCTGCCGGTGGTGACCGCGCCCAGCGACCCCAACCGGGTGGTCGAGCAGCAGCCGCAGGCCGGGAACGTCTGGGCGGCGCTCAAGGCCGACCAGCCCCTCCCGCAGGCGGTCGTCTCGGCCCAGCCGGAGAACCCCGCCCAGGCGGCCCCCACGGCCCCGGCGGCGGGCGCCGCCGGGCCGTCCGTGAAGCCGTCCGTGAAGTCGTCCGTGCAGCCCACCGCGAAGGCCTCCGCCGTCCGCTGAGCCGCCGGCCCGCGCGCCTGCGCCACCCTCCGGGAGGCCGTGCGAAGCGTCCGGAATGTCCCCCGGAATAAGCCGCGGCGGGCCCCGGTTTGGGAAGATGCGGCCGGTCCTGGCAGACTGGTCCGTCGGTCCCGGTTCACGTGCGGCACTCCAGCCGCCGACCCGGTGCCCTCCCGAAAACTAGGAGAACCCCTTGAAGCCCAACGTTCACCCGGAGTACGTGGTCACCAACGTGACCTGCACCTGCGGCGCCGAGTTCACCACCCGCTCGACCGAGACCAGTGGCGTGATCCGCGCCGAGGTCTGCTCGCAGTGCCACCCGTTCTACACCGGCAAGCAGAAGATCCTCGACACCGGCGGCCGCGTGGCCCGCTTCGAGGCCCGCTTCGGCAAGCAGCACAGCGCGAAGGCCTAGCGCTCCCTCGGCGCCGGTTCCCGGTGCCCCCGTACTCGTTGTCGGGGGCGCTGGGGGCCGGCGCCGTTCGCGTCCCAGCGCGTACCGCACAGCTCCGCCCCGTTCCGCCCTCCGCACGATCCGAGTCACCGGGAAGAAGGCCACCCCATGTTCGAGGCAGTCGAAGAGCTCCTCGTCGAGCACGCCGACCTCGAAACGAGGCTGGCCGACCCGTCCGTCCACGCGGACCAGAACAACGCCCGCAAGCTGGCCAAGCGGTACGCCGAGCTGACCCCGATCACCCGGGTCTACCGGCAGTGGAAGCAGGCCGGCGAGGACATCGAGGCCGCGCGCGAACTCGCCGCCGAGGAGCCGGAGTTCCTCTCCGAGGTGAAGGAGTCCGAGGCGCGCCGCGACGAGCTGACCGAGGAACTGCGGCTGCTGCTCGTCCCGCGCGACCCGAGCGACGACAAGGACGTCATCCTGGAGATCAAGGCGGGTGAGGGCGGCGAGGAGTCCGCGCTGTTCGCCGGCGACCTGCTCCGGATGTACCTGCGCTACGCCGAGCGGATCGGCTGGAAGACCGAGATCATCGACTCCAACGAGTCCGACCTCGGCGGCTACAAGGACGTCTCGGTCGCCGTGAAGACCAAGGGCAACAGCGAGCCCGGCCAGGGCGTCTGGGCCCGGTTGAAGTACGAGGGCGGCGTGCACCGCGTGCAGCGCGTCCCCGCCACCGAGTCGCAGGGCCGCATCCACACCTCCGCGGCGGGCGTGCTGGTCACCCCCGAGGCGGAGGAGGTCGAGGTCGAGATCGTCGCGAACGACCTGCGGATCGACGTCTACCGCTCCTCCGGCCCCGGCGGCCAGTCGGTCAACACCACCGACTCGGCGGTCCGGATCACCCACCTGCCGACCGGTATCGTGGCGTCCTGCCAGAACGAGAAGAGCCAGCTGCAGAACAAGGAGCAGGCGATGCGCATCCTGCGTTCGCGGCTGCTGGCCGCCGCGCAGGAGGAGGCCGAGCGGGAGGCCTCGGACGCGCGTCGCAGCCAGGTCCGCACGGTGGACCGCTCCGAGCGGATCCGGACGTACAACTACCCGGAGAACCGCATCTCGGACCACCGCACGGGGTTCAAGTCGTACAACCTGGACCAGGTCCTGGACGGCGACCTGAACGCCGTGATCCAGTCCTGTGTCGACAAGGACGCGGCGGCCAAGCTCGCCGCGGCCCAAGAGAACTGAGACCGGCGCGCCCCGGCCCGACGCAAGACCGGAGCCGGAGCGCAGAAACATGAGGTCGTACGGATGAACCTGCTGCTCGCCGAGGTGGCCCAGGCCACCCAGCGGTTGGCCGCGGCCGGCGTGCCGTCGCCGCGCTTCGACGCGGAGGAACTCGCCGCCTACGTCCACAACGTCAAGCGCAGCCAGCTGCACACCGTGCAGGACGCCGACTTCGACGCCCGCTACTGGGAGGCGGTCTCGCGCCGCGAGGCCCGCGAGCCGCTGCAGCACATCACCGGGCGGGCGTTCTTCCGCTACCTCGAACTGGCGGTCGGCCCCGGGGTGTTCGTGCCCCGGCCGGAGACCGAGACGGTCGTCGAGTGGGCCATAGACGCCGTGCGCGACATGGACGTCGCCGAGCCGCTGGTGGTCGACCTGTGCTCCGGCTCCGGCGCCATCGCGCTCGCCCTGGCCCAGGAGCTGCCGCGCTCGACCGTGCACGCCTTCGAGCTGGACGAGGGGGCGCTGGAGTACACCCGGCGCAACATCGAGGCCAGCCCGGACCGCGCCCGGGTCACCCTGCACGCCGGTGACGCCACCAAGGCCTTCGAGGACGACCGCTCCTGGGACGGCCGCTTCGACCTGGTGATCTCCAACCCGCCGTACATCCCGCTCACCGAGTGGGAGTACGTCGCGCCGGAGGCCCGCGACCACGACCCGCAGATGTCCCTGTTCTCCGGCGAGGACGGCCTGGACACCATCCGCGGCATCGAGCGGGTGGCCGCCCGGCTGCTGCGCCCGGGCGGCGCGGTGGTGATCGAGCACGCCGACCAGCAGGGCGGCCAGGTGCCGTGGATCTTCAACGAGGAACGCGGGTGGACGGACACCGCCGACCACCGCGACCTGAACAACCGACCGCGCTTCACAACCGCCCGAAGGGTCGGGTTGTGAACGATCGAGCACAGCACAACCGCCCGAAGGGTCGGGTTGTGAACGATCGAGCACAGCACGACCGCCCGCAGGGCCGCGCTGTGAAGCTCGCCGTGAACGTCATGAGCCTTTCCGGAAGGGGACCGCACCGATGAGCCGCCGCTACGACTGTGCCGACGCCGGGGACCGCGCCACCGGCCTGCGGGAGGCCGCATCGGCCATCCGCCGCGGCGAACTCGTCGTGCTGCCCACCGACACCCTGTACGGGGTCGGTGCGGACGCCTTCTCCCCGGAGGCCGTCGGCGAGCTGCTGGCCGCCAAGGGCCGTGGCCGCAACATGCCCTCGCCCGTCCTGGTCGGCTCGCCGACCACCCTGCACGGCCTGGTCACCGACTTCTCCGAGCAGGCCTGGGAACTGGTCGACGCGTTCTGGCCCGGCGGCCTCACCCTGGTCGCCAAGCACCAGCCCTCGCTGCGCTGGGACCTCGGCGAGACCCGCGGCACCGTCGCGGTCCGGATGCCGTTGCACCCGGTCGCCATCGAGCTGCTGAACAGCACGGGCCCGCTCGCGGTCTCCAGCGCCAACAAGACCGGCGGCCCGTCCCCGGCGACCTGTGACGAGGCGCAGGCCCAGCTGGGCGACGCGATCTCGGTCTACCTGGACGGCGGCAGGGCCGACCACGCCACCGCCTCGTCCATCGTCGACGTGACCGGCAAGGTGCCCGTGCTCCTGCGGGCCGGGGCGATCAGCATCGAGCAGCTGAGGGAGGTCGTCCCCGACCTGGAGGCCGGAAGTTGACACCCACCGCCTCGCTCCATGACGGGCCCGGCATAGCGCCGTACCTGAGCGTGGGTCCCAGGCCGCTGGACCACTTCCGGATCCTGTTCGTCTGTACGGGGAACATCTGCCGCTCGCCGATAGCCGAGCGGCTCACCCGGCGTGAGCTGGACACCCGGCTGAGTCCCCGGGTGGCCGGGCGGATCCTGGTGGAGAGCGCCGGCACCTGGGGCCACGTGGGGGCGCCGATGGAGGACCACGCGGCGACCGTGCTCGACGAGTACGGCGCCGACAGCGGTGGCTTCACCGGCCGGGAGCTGCTGGACGAGCACGTGGTCGAGGCCGACCTGGTGCTGACCGCGACCCTGGACCACCGCGCCCAGGTGATCTCGATGGGCCACGAGGCGGGCCTGCGCACCTTCACGATGAAGGAGTTCACCCGGCTGGTCCGGACGATCGACCCGGGCACCCTGCCCGACCCGCGCCGCGGTGTTGACGTCACCGAGCGGGCCCGCGCCCTGGTGCGGGCCGCCGCCGCGCTGCGCGGCTGGCTGCTGGCCGCGACCCCGGAGTCCGACGAGGTGGACGACCCGTACGGCGCTCCGATCGGCATGTTCCGCAACTGCGGCGAGGAGATATTCCACGCGGTCGACCCGGTGGTCACCGCGCTGACGGGCGTGCCCGCGCCGCGCTGACGCGCCCGAGCGAGCCGCGCGAGCGAGCCGAAGGGCCGCGCCGGTGCCGAAAGGGAGAAGCGAGGAGGCCCCGAGATGGGGGTACCCCCGGCCGAAGGCTGGGGGAGAGGGGCATTGGAGCGCCGACCGTCGGCACCGGGTGAGAGCGGCCCGGAGGCGAGCCGAGCGCCAGATAGCGGGCCCGAACGGCCCCTTCTCGGCGGGCCGTACGGGGGCGGCGGTCCTACGCTGGGGGCACCGTCCCTGCCGCGCCCGGGAGCCCTGCCATGACCGTCACCGATGCCGCGACCGGCCCGACCACGACGACGGGGCGCCCGTGGGCGTCCGAGGCGCTGCACCGGGCGGATCCGCAGATCGCCGACCTGCTGGCCGCCGAGTCCGAGCGGCGCGCCGAAACGATCCAGCTGCTGGCGGGGGAGAACCTCACCTCGCCCGCCGTGCTGGCGGCGCTGACCGGGCCGCTGATCGACAAGTACGCCGAGGGCTACCCCGGCCGCCGGCACCACACCGGCTGCGCGCTGGCGGACGCCGCGGAGCTGCTGGCGATCGACCGGGCCCGCGCGCTGTTCGCCGCGCCGCACGCCAACGTCCAGCCCCGCTCGGCGACTTCGGCGATGCTCGCGGCCTACGCGGCGCTGCTGCGGCCCGGTGACGGGGTGCTGGCGATGTCGCTGGAGCACGGCGGCCACCTCAGCTGCGGCTCGCGGGCCAACTTCTCCGGCCGCTGGTTCGAGTTCACCGGCTACGGCGTGCGCGCGGACGACGGCCTGATCGACCTCGACCAGGTGCGCGAGCTGGCCCGGCGGCACCGCCCGAAGGCCGTCGTGGCGGGCTCGATCTCCCACCCCCGGCACCCGGACTGGGCGGCCTTCCGGGAGATCGCCGACGAGGTGGACGCCTATCTGATCGCCTCCGTCGCGCAGACCACCGGCCTGGTCGCGGCCGGTGTGGCGCCCTCCCCGGTGCCGTACGCGGACGTCACGGTGGCCGCCACCCACAAGCTGCTGCGCGGCCCGCGCGGCGGTCTGCTGCTGTCCACCGCGGAGCTGGCCGAGCGGATCGACCGGGCGGTGTTCCCGTTCAGCCAGGGCGGCGCGGCGATGAACGAGGTGGCCGGCAAGGCGGTGGCCCTCGCGGAGGCCGGGACGCCCGCCTACCGGGCGTACGCCCAGCGGGCGGTGTCCGGGGCGCAGGCGCTCGCCAGGGGGCTCGCAGAGGCCGGAATGCGCCCTCTGACGGGCGGTACCGACACCCACCTGGTGACCGCCGACGTCAGCCCGCTCGGCGTGACCGGCGCGGAGGCCGAACGGCGCTGCGCGGCGGCCGGGTTGCTGCTCGGCAAGTGCGCACTGCCGTACGACCCGGCGCCGGCCGCCGACACCTCCGGGATCAGGCTGGGCACGGGCACCGTGACCAGCCAGGGGATGGGGGAGGCGGAGCTGACCGCGATCGCCGCCCTGATCGCCCGGCTGCTCGCCGGGGAGGCCCCGGGGCCGGTCGCGGCGCGGGTCCGGGAGCTGGCGGCGGCCTTCGCCGGGGGAGTCTGAGGCCCGCGGGTCCACAGGTATTCGGATCTCCTACCCGGGAGAGCGAACCGCGATGCACGTCCCGGGCGTCCGACTCAATAAGGTGTGTGCCGTGGCGACGCACCTCGAACCCCGGGAAGGCAGGGGAGTACCTTCGGTACCTCCCCGTTCGACAGTGATGCAGGAGGCCAGTGGTGCGTGAGTATCTGCTGGTGCTGTTCTGCACCGCCGCCGTCACCTACCTGTTGACCGGTCCGGTCCGGAAGTTCGCCATCGCGGCGGGCGCGATGCCCCCGGTCCGCGCCCGCGACGTGCACCGCGAGCCCACTCCGCGGCTCGGCGGCATCGCGATGTTCGGCGGACTGTGCGCGGGCATCCTGGTCGCCTCCCAGCTGGACAACCTGAGCAAGGTGTTCAACGGGGGCAGTGACATCCGCGCGCTGCTGTCCGGCGCCGGGATCATGTTCCTGCTGGGGGTGCTGGACGACAAGTGGGGCGTGGACGCCCTGGTCAAGCTGGGCGGCCAGATGATCGCCGCCGGCGTGATGGTCTGGCAGGGCGTCACGGTGATCAGCCTCCCGGTGCCCGGCGTCGGTTCGGTCGCGGTGAGCCCGACCCAGGGCATGGTCATCTCGGTCACCCTGGTCGTCGTCATGGTCAACGCGGTGAACTTCATCGACGGGCTGGACGGCCTGGCGGGCGGCATGGTCTGCATCGCCGCGATGGCCTTCTTCCTGTACAGCTACCGGCTCTGGTACGGCTACACGATCTCCGACGCGGCCCCCGCCGTGCTGTTCAGCGTGCTGCTGATCGGCATGTGCCTGGGCTTCCTGGCGCACAACATGCACCCCGCGCGGATCTTCATGGGCGACTCCGGCTCGATGATGCTCGGCCTGATGCTGGCCGTCGCCGCGATCTCGATCACCGGCCGGGTCGACCCGGACCTGATCAACAGCGAGACCGGTTCGCAGACCGCCACCGTGCACACCCTGGTGCCGATCTACATCCCGCTGCTGCTGCCGCTGACGGTCATCGCGCTGCCGCTGGCCGACCTGCTGCTCGCGGTGGTGCGCCGCACCTGGGCCGGCCAGTCCCCGTTCGCCGCCGACAAGCGCCACCTGCACCACCGGCTGCTCCAGGTCGGGCACTCGCACAGCCGGGCCGTGCTGATCATGTACTTCTGGGCCGCGCTGATCGCCTTCGGCACGGTCGCCTTCTCGGTGACCAAGACCGGCCGCACGGTGGTGCTGACCCTCGCCGGGCTCTGCCTGGTCGGCCTGGTGGTCCTGCTGACGCCGCGGTTCCGGCCGCGGGCGCCCCGGGCGGTGCAGTCCTTCGTCCCGCCGCGGTACCGGCGGCGCTCGTCGTCCGCCCCGATGGCCGAACTGTCGGCGAAGGACAAGCAACTTCTGGGTGAAGCGGGCCACGGGTCCTCCGCGTCCGCCGACCACCACAAGGCCACCGGCCGCCGGTGACACCGAAGTTGACGATCCGTCAAATGGGCTCACCCGCACGGCGGATTCGTTGCGCCATCGGTGTGACAGGAGCCACACATTCATGGTAAAGCTCTCATCAAATAGTTTGTGATACCGTTCACGAGTACCGAGAACGCGCCGAAAGACCTGACAGGTGGAGGACTTCCGTCCCTGGTCGGTCTCCTTCGACGGATCCGCCGCTCACCGCGGGCGGTCCGGCGGCGGCCACTCGGTCCGGTGTCACCCCGCCACCATCTGTGCCCGTCCCCCGCCACATCGACATGCCGCCGGAGCTGCCGACATGCCGTCCCCCGACGCCCGGGTCCTCCGAGGCGCCGCGATTCCCACTGCGGTCGCCGGGATCATCGCCATGGCGATCTCCTTCGCCGTCGCCGGTGGGAAGGGCCTGCTCGGCGCCCTCTTCGGCGCCCTGCTCGTCCTGGCCTTCTTCAGCTCCGGCCAGATCGCGCTCGACCGGCTGACCAGGTCGAACCCGCAGATCATGATGGCCGCGGCGCTGCTGGTGTACACCACCCAGATCCTGCTGGTCGGCATCGTCCTGGCGGTCTTCAAGGACACCGACCTCTTCAACCGGCAGACCTTCGCGTTCACGCTGATCGGCTGCGTGCTGATCTTCACCGGCTTCCAGGTGCGCGGCGCACTCAAGGCCAAGATGTTCTACGTCGACCCTCACGCCTCGGAAAGCAAGGGTGACAAGCCCTCCGACAAGGGTCGTCAACAGTGACGAGGCCCGACTGTCCCCCCAACGAGGGGGGCGGTGTTTATGCCGCACTGACGGGCTGCTATCGTCCGTCGCAACAACGGAGTACGGGAAGAGGCCTGGTCTGTCCGGATCGCGGACTGATCGCCCCCCGGACCCGCGCAGTCTTCGATGATCCCGCAGCAGCGCAGCGCGCCGTCGTGCGGGGTCGGCGAGATACCCATCAAGTTCCAGTGCCGCTCCGTGGTCGCAGGCCACGCCGACACACCGAGGTTGCCGTAACCATGCGTCACGACGAAGGAGTCCGTGGTGAGTGCTGAACTCACGTCCCTCGCCTCAGGCAGTTGCCACTTCGGGGACGCTGGCTGCGGCTTCCCGGCCCCGGGTCTGAACGAGTTCCAGTTCAAGCCGATCTTCTCGGTCGGCGGCATCGACTTCAACAAGCCGATGCTGCTGTCGATCATCGTCGCGCTGCTGGTCGTCGTGTTCTTCTGGGCCGCCTTCGCCAAGCCGCGACTGGTCCCCGGCAAGCTGCAGCTGGTCGGCGAGATCGGTTACGACTTCGTCAAGCGCTCCATCGTGATGGAGACGATCGGCAAGAACGGCGAGAAGTACGTTCCGATGCTGGTCTCGATGTTCTTCTTCGTCTGGTTGATGAACATCATGTCGATCATCCCGTTCGCGCAGTTCCCGGTGACGGCGTCGATCGCCTTCCCCGCGGGCCTGGCCGCGGTCGTGTGGATCACCTACATGACGCTGACCTTCAAGAAGCACGGCTTCGTCGGCGGTCTGAAGAACCTCTGCTGGCCGTCGGGCATCCCCGGCTGGGTCATGTTCATCCTGGTCCCGATCGAGTTCTTCTCGAACATCTTCGTGCGCCCCTTCACCCTGGCGGTCCGAGCCTTCGCGAACATGTTCGCGGGCCACCTGCTGGTCGTGATGTTCTCCGTCGCCTCCTGGTACCTGCTCAGCCCGACCCTGGGCGCGCTGTACGGCTCGGCCTCCTTCGTGGTCGCCGTCGGCCTCACCGCCTTCGAGCTGCTGGTGCAGTTCCTGCAGGCCTACATCTTCGTGATGCTGGCCAGCAGCTACATCGCCGGTGCCCTGGAAGAAGCGCACTGAGCCTCGCAGCCCCGGCTGCTTCCCCTCCCGAACGCCCGGTGGCCAACCACCACCGGTCCACCACCCCGCAAAGGACAAGCTGAAATGCAGAACCTCGCTGAGGTCTACGGTTCCGTCGCCTCGATCGGTTACGGCCTCGCCGCGATCGGCCCCGGCATCGGTGTTGGTCTCATCTTCGGTAACGGTGTCCAGGCCATGGCCCGTCAGCCCGAGGCTGCCGGCCTGATCCGCTCCAACATGTTCATCGGCTTCGCGCTGACCGAGGCGCTCGCCCTCATCGGCATCGTCATGCCGTTCGTCTTCGGCGCCGGCAAGTAATTCCCCGCCGTTAGACCCTTTCGAGGAAGGTCCAGATATGAGTTTCGTGGCTAACCTCGCGGAGGAGGGGGAGAAGATGAACCCCCTGCTTCCCGCGTGGCCCGAGGTCATCATCGGCCTGCTCTGCTTCTTCATCGTCTTCGGTCTGCTCGGCAAGAAGCTCCTCCCCAGCATCGAGAAGGTGCTGTCGGAGCGTCGGGACGCCATCGAAGGCGGCATGGAGCGTGCCGAGGCCGCTCAGGCCGAGGCCCAGGCCCTGCTTGAGCAGTACCGCGCCGAGCTCGCCGAGGCGCGCCACGAGGCCGCCCGCATCGTCGAGCAGGCTCGCGAGCAGGGCGCCGCCCAGCTCACCGAGATGCGCGAGGAGGGCCAGCGTCAGCGCGAGGCCATCGTCGCCGCCGGCCACGCCCAGATCGAGGCCGACAAGAAGCAGGCGACTGCCGCCCTGCGTCAGGACGTGGGTTCGCTGGCCACCCAGCTGGCTTCCCGCATCGTCGGCGAGTCCCTCGAGGACAACGCCCGGCAGAGCGGCGTGATCGACCGCTTCCTGAACGAGCTCGAGGCCAAGGCCACCGTGGCTCAGGGCGCGGCCAAGTGATCGGCGCCAGCCGCGAGGCGCTCGCCGCCGGCCGGAAGAACCTGGACAGCCTGACCGACTCCACCTCGGTGGACGCGGCCAAGCTGGCCGAGGAGCTCGCCGCCGTCACGGTCGTGCTGGACCGCGAGGTGTCGCTGCGCCGCGTCCTGACCGACCCGTCCCGGTCGGGTCAGGACAAGGCCCAGCTGGTCACCTCGCTGCTGACCGGTCAGGTCTCGGGCGAGACCGTCGACCTGGTCTCCGGCCTGGTCCGGTCCCGCTGGTCGGGTGCGCGTGACCTGGTGGACGCGACCGAGGAGCTCGCCGCCTACGCCGAGGTCATCGCCGCGGACAAGGCCGGCACCCTGGACGACGTCGAGGACGAGCTGTTCCGCTTCGGCCGGGTGGTGAGCGGCTCGCACGAGCTGCGCGCCGCGCTCACCGAGCCGAAGGCCGGCGCCGTCGCGAAGACCGCGCTGATCAACAAGCTGCTCGGCGGCCGCGCCAACGCGGGCACCGTGCGGCTGGTCACCGCCCTCGTCAACGCGCCGCGTGGTCGTAGCCTGGAGCAGGGCCTCGAGTCCTACTCGAAGCTCGCCTCCGCGCGCCGCGGCCGCATGGTGGCCCTGGTCACCAGCGCGGTGCCGCTGTCGGACACCCAGAAGGAGCGTCTCAGCGGTGCTCTGGGCCGGATGTACGGCCGCCAGGTCCACCTGAACATCGACGTCGACCCCGAGGTCGTCGGTGGTGTCCGGGTGCAGATCGGCGACGAGATCATCGACGGCACCGTGTCGAGCCGCCTCGAAGGCGCTCGCCAGTCGCTCGAAGGCTGAGCAGGACCGAGCAGCACATCCGACCCTCGGTCGGGAAACCGGCTCCCCAAGGAGTCGGCAAAACGTACGGCCGGTTCATACGACCCGGCCGAGAGTCGAGTACTTGCGGCCGGCCCTCAACGGCGGGCCGAGGATCGCAAACTAGGAGAGCAGGGAAGCCTGATGGCGGAGCTTACGATCCGTCCGGAGGAGATCCGGGACGCGCTGGCCGACTTTGTCCAGTCGTACCAGCCGGACGCCGCTTCTGTGGAAGAGGTCGGCACGGTCACTGACGCGGCGGACGGCATCGCGCATGTCGAGGGCCTGCCCTCGGTCATGGCGAACGAGCTGCTGAAGTTCGAGGACGGCACGCTCGGCCTCGCGCTGAACCTCGACACCCGCGAGATCGGTGTCGTCGTCCTCGGTGAGTTCGGCGGTATCGAAGAGGGCCAGACCGTGCGCCGCACCGGCGAGGTCCTCTCGGTTCCGGTCGGCGACGGCTACCTCGGCCGCGTCGTGGACCCGCTGGGCAACCCGATCGACGGCCTCGGCGAGATCGCCGCCAGCGGCCGTCGCGCCCTTGAGCTGCAGGCCCCCGGCGTCATGGCCCGCAAGTCGGTCAAGCAGCCGCTGCAGACCGGTATCAAGGCCATCGACGCGATGACCCCGATCGGCCGTGGCCAGCGTCAGCTGATCATCGGTGACCGCCAGACCGGCAAGACCGCGGTGGCCGTCGACACGATCATCAACCAGCGCGACAACTGGCGCTCGGGCGACCCGGAGAAGCAGGTCCGCTGCATCTACGTCGCCGTGGGCCAGAAGGGCTCCACCATCGCGTCCGTCCGCGGCGCCCTGGAGGAGGCCGGCGCGCTGGAGTACACCACCATCGTGGCCGCTCCCGCGTCCGACCCGGCCGGCTTCAAGTACCTGGCGCCGTACACCGGTTCGGCCATCGGCCAGGAGTGGATGTACGACGGCAAGCACGTCCTGATCATCTTCGACGACCTGTCGAAGCAGGCCGAGGCCTACCGTTCCGTCTCCCTGCTGCTGCGCCGCCCGCCGGGGCGCGAGGCCTACCCGGGTGACGTCTTCTACCTGCACTCCCGCCTGCTGGAGCGCTGCGCGAAGCTGAACGACGCCCTCGGCGGCGGCTCGATGACCGGTCTGCCGATCATCGAGACCAAGGCCAACGACGTCTCGGCGTACATCCCGACCAACGTCATCTCCATCACCGACGGCCAGTGCTTCCTGGAGTCCGACCTGTTCAACGCCGGCATCCGCCCGGCCGTGAACGTCGGTATCTCGGTCTCCCGCGTCGGTGGCTCCGCCCAGATCAAGGCCATGCGCTCGGTCGCCGGCCGTCTGCGCCTGGACCTCGCCCAGTACCGTGAGCTGGAGGCCTTCGCCGGCTTCGGCTCCGACCTGGACGCGGCCTCCAAGGCCCAGCTGGAGCGCGGTGCGCGCATGGTCGAGCTGCTCAAGCAGGGCCAGTACCAGCCGTTCCCGGTCGAGGAGCAGGTCGTCTCCATCTGGGCCGGCACCACCGGCAAGCTGGACGACGTCCCGGTTGCGGAGATCCGCCGCTTCGAGCGCGAGTTCCTCGACTTCGTCCGCCTGCAGCACAAGGACCTGCTCGCCGGCATCGTCGAGACCGGCCTGCTGGCCGACGGCACCGTCGACGCCCTGACCGGCGCGATCGAGTCGTTCAAGCAGGGGTACCAGACCGCCGACGGCAAGCTGCTCTCCGAGCAGGCCTGAGTCCGGTAGCGAGGGAAAGGACGTAACGACCCATGGGAGCACAGCTTCGGGTCTACAAGCGCCGGATCCGCTCTGTCACCGCGACGAAGAAGATCACCAAGGCGATGGAGATGATCTCCGCGGCGCGCATCGGCAAGGCGCAGCGCGCGGTGGCGGCCTCCGCTCCGTACGCCGATGAGCTCACCCGGGCGGTGACGGCGGTGGCCACCCGGTCCAACGCCAAGCACCCGCTCACCACCGAGAACCCGAACGCCACCCGCGCGGCGGTCCTGCTGATCACGGCGGACCGCGGCCTGGCCGGCGGTTACTCGTCCAACGCCATCAAGGCCTCGCTGACGCTCTCCGAGCGCCTGCGCGGCGAGGGCAAGGACGTCGTGACCTACATCGTCGGTCGGAAGGGTCTGTCGTACTACACCTTCCGCAACCTGGCGGTGGGGAACTCGTGGACGGGCTTCTCGGACAAGCCGACCTACGGCGACGCGAAGACGGTGGCGGCCGAGCTGATCGAGGCCTTCACGGCCGAGACCGGCGGCGTGGACGAACTCCACGTGGTCTCGACCGAGTTCGTGTCCATGCTGACGCAGGACGCGGTCGCGGCGCGGCTGCTGCCGCTGAAGCTGGACGAGGTCCAGCTCAGCGACCAGACGCCGGCCAAGTCGGAGATCTTCCCGCTGTACGACTTCGAACCGTCGGCGGAGGGCGTGCTCGACGCGCTGCTGCCGCGGTACGTCGAGAGCCGGATCTACAACGCGCTGCTGCAGTCGGCCGCTTCCGAGCACGCCGCCCGCCGCCGCGCGATGAAGAGCGCGACGGACAATGCCGGCGAGCTCATCAAGTCGCTCACGCGGCTTGCCAACTCGGCCCGTCAGGCCGAGATCACCCAGGAAATCAGCGAGATCGTCGGCGGCGCCAACGCCCTCGCCGACGCTAGCCGCGGGAGCGAATGAGTATGACCACCACTGTTGAGCCGACCACGGCGACGGGCCGCGTCGCGCGGGTCATCGGCCCGGTCGTCGACGTGGAGTTCCCCGTCGACGCGATTCCGGACATGTTCAACGCCCTGCACGTCGAGGTGGACAACCCCGACGGCTCGGGCAAGAAGACCCTCACCCTCGAGGTCGCCCAGCACCTCGGCGACGGCCTGATCCGCGGCATCTCGATGCAGCCGACCGACGGCCTGGTCCGCGGTTCGCAGGTCACCGACACCGGCTCCGCCATCTCGGTGCCGGTCGGCCAGATCACCAAGGGCAAGGTGTTCAACGCCCTCGGTGACGTGCTGAACGTCGACAAGGCGGAGTTCGACAAGCAGGTCGAGGTCCGCTGGCCGATCCACCGCAAGGCCCCCGAGTTCAAGGACCTCGAGTCCAAGACCGAGATGTTCGAGACCGGCATCAAGGTCATCGACCTGCTCACCCCGTACGTCACGGGTGGCAAGATCGGTCTGTTCGGTGGTGCCGGTGTCGGCAAGACCGTTCTGATCCAGGAGATGATCTACCGCGTCGCCGAGAACTTCGGTGGTGTGTCGGTGTTCGCCGGCGTCGGCGAGCGCACCCGTGAGGGCAACGACCTCATCGACGAGATGGTCGACTCGGGCGTCCTGGACAAGACCGCGCTGGTCTTCGGCCAGATGGACGAGCCGCCGGGCACCCGTCTGCGCGTCGCGCTCTCCGCGCTGACCATGGCGGAGTACTTCCGTGACGTCGAGAAGCAGGACGTGCTCCTCTTCATCGACAACATCTTCCGGTTCACCCAGGCCGGTTCCGAGGTGTCGACCCTGCTCGGCCGCATGCCCTCCGCGGTGGGCTACCAGCCGAACCTGGCCGACGAGATGGGCCTCCTCCAGGAGCGCATCACCTCGACCCGCGGTCACTCGATCACCTCGATGCAGGCGATCTACGTCCCCGCGGACGACCTGACCGACCCGGCCCCGGCCACCACCTTCGCCCACCTGGACGCGACGACCGTTCTGTCGCGCCCGATCTCGGAGAAGGGCATCTACCCGGCCGTCGACCCGCTGGACTCCACGTCCCGCATCCTCGACCCGCGGTACATCACGGCGACCCACTACGAGACGGCCGTCCGTATCAAGGGGATCCTGCAGAAGTACAAGGACCTCCAGGACATCATCGCCATCCTCGGTATGGACGAGCTGTCCGAAGAGGACAAGATCACGGTCCACCGTGCCCGTCGCATCGAGCGCTTCCTCTCGCAGAACACCTACGTGGCGAAGCAGTTCACCGGTGTCGAGGGTTCGACCGTGCCGCTGTCGGAGACCATCGAGGCCTTCAACTCGATCGCCGACGGCAAGTACGACTCCGTTCCGGAGCAGGCCTTCTTCATGTGCGGTGGCATCGAGGACCTCGAGAAGAACGCCGCCGAGCTGGCGAAGAAGTAATCGCGGCCGGTAGCAGCTGAGTGACCGTGAGGGGTGGCCCCCGAGCCTGGGGACCACCCCTCGCGGCACATCGGCTGTGATTCCGGTCAAATCCGTGCCGCCGGTTTCATGCCGGAGGCGCGGGGCCGTTATTCTTACCGAAACTCCCGAGTAATCGGGGGTTGCATGAGCCTAGGAGCCCACGTTGGCTGAGCTGCACGTCGAGCTGGTCGCAGCCGACCGCAAGGTGTGGTCCGGTGCGGCCACCATCGTCGTCGCCCGTACGGCCTCCGGTGACACCGGCATCATGCCGGGCCACACCCCGGTGCTGAGCGTGCTGGAGACCGGTCCGGTCACCATCCGCACGGTGGACGGCGGCACCGTCATCGCCGCGGTGCACGGCGGCTTCATCTCCTTCGCCGACAACAAGCTGTCTCTGCTCGCGGAGATCGCCGAGCTGGCGGACGAGATCGATGTCGCGCGTGCCGAGCGCGCGCTGGAGGAGGCCAAGTCCGACCTGGACGCGCACGCCGAGCGTCGCGCCGAGGTCCGGCTGTTCGCGGCGCGCGGCCTCAAGGCCCACGCCTGAGTGTGCCGGACCCCGACTTGGCGGGGTCGACCGACGGTCCCGGGGACGCGCGAGCGTGACCCCGGGACTGTCGTCGTAGTTGGTAGGTCAGCGCGGCCGTCCGGGACGGCCGTGAAACGGGGAACGCGGGTAGCGAGGAGGTAGGTGAGCATGGTCCTCGCGCTTGTGGTGTGTGCGGCGGTCGTGGCGCTGGGAGTGATCGGCCTGATGGCCTTCGCCGTACGCCGCCGCCTGATCCAGCGGGTCGGCGGCACGTTCGACTGCAGTTACCGGCTCAAAATGCCCGCCGACGCCTCGACGCAGCCCGACCTCGACGAGAACGGCAAGCCCACCTCCGCCCCGGTCCCACCGACCGACGGCAAGGGGTGGGTTTTTGGTATCGGCCGATACAGCGGCGACTCGATCGAGTGGTTCCGGGTCTTCTCGTACGCCCCCCGCCCGCGCAAGGTCCTGCCCCGCCGGGAGATCGAGGTCCTCGGCCGGCGCTACCCGGAGGGCCAGGAGGAGCTGGCGCTGCTCTCCGGCTCGGTGGTGCTGCGCTGCCTGCACAACGGGGCGCCGCTGGAGCTGGCGATGAGCGAGGACGCGCTCACCGGCTTCCTGGCCTGGCTGGAGGCGGCTCCCCCCGGGCAAAGGGTTAACGTCGCCTAACGTGCCCGGCTAGGCTGGCCGCATGGTCAATCTGACGCGCATCTACACCCGTACCGGGGACGACGGCAGCACCGCGCTCGGCGACATGAGCCGGACCACCAAGACCGACCCGCGGCTGATGGCGTACGCCGACGCCAACGAGGCGAACGCGGCGATCGGGGTGGCCCTCGCGGTCGGCGCACTGCCCGAGGACGTCGCGGCCGTGCTCGTCCGGGTCCAGAACGACCTGTTCGACGTCGGCGCCGACCTCTCCACGCCCGTGGTCGAGGACCCGAAGTACCCGCCGCTGCGGGTGCTGCAGTCCTACGTCGACCGGCTGGAGGGGGACTGCGACCACTACCTGGAGCAGGTGGAGAAGCTGCGCAGCTTCATCCTCCCCGGCGGCACCCCCGGCGCCGCCCACCTGCACCTGGCCTGCACGGTCGTGCGGCGGGCCGAGCGCTCGACCTGGGCGGCGATCGACGCCTACGGGGACTCCGTCAACCCGCTGACCGCGAAGTACCTCAACCGGCTGTCCGACCTGCTGTTCATCCTGGCCCGGGTGGCCAACAAGGAGCGCGGCGACGTGCTCTGGGTGCCGGGGGAGAACCGCTAGGGCCTGCCCTAGGAGGCGTCCTGGGACGCCTTCTCCGGGGCGGGCCGCTCGACCACCCGGCCGTCCACCACGGTGACGCCCGCCGGCGCCTCCTTGGGCCAGAGCGAGAAGCAGCCGGCCACGACCACGTTGACCACGGCCGCGATGCCCAGCTTCCAGTACCACTGGGCGAAGGTGCCGAAGTGGGCGGATCCGGCCGACAGCGGGACGAGCAGGCTGATCAGGGCCAGGGTGATCACGGCGGAGACGACCGTCCGGCGGGCGATCCGCCACTCGTGCGCCGTCCGCTCCGGGCCGTACGTGGGCGAGGGCAGCGGCGCGGGGCCGCCGGCGAAGCGGTGCAGGAAGTGCCGGTCGGCCCAGGCGACCAGCGAGGGGCCGTAGCCGACCGAGAAGCCGGCGTAGCTCGCGGCCAGGGCGTGCGTCCAGCCCGCCTGCGCGCCGCCGCGCAGGTTCAGCACGGTGAGGGCGTACAGGGCGAGGTCCACCACCGGCAGGCCGATCAGCAGCACGGTGCTGGTGCGGCGCATCCGCAGCAGGTAGCGGGCGGAGAGGGCGAGGCCGAGCACGATCCACCAGGAGATCTCGGCCGCGACGATGAGGGTGACGATCACTTTCTGCTCCCGGTCGTTCCGACGGTGTCCCCAGCCTCGTGCGCGGGCGCGCTGTTGTCGTCGTCGCCCGGTGCCGTCCGGGCCTGCACCTTTCGATGTAGCGGCCTCCTCCGCGCACCGGAGCCGGGCGGGCCGCCGGGGATGGTGAGATGGGGGGCGTGCTCGTACCCTCCCTCGCCCCGCGCCGGATGGACCGGCTGATCGCCCTGAGCGGGCTGCTCGGCGGCGCGGTGCTGATCGCCTTCAAGGTCTACGACCGGGCGGACCGGCTGCCGCTGTGGGCCGTCACGGCCCCGCTGCTCGTGATGGCGGGGCTGGAACTGGTCCGGCGGACCCGGCCGGTGCTGGCGGTGTCGCTGGGCGGGCTGGCCTTCGCGGGAAGCCTGGTCGCCGGCAGCCTGCTGGCGACCACGATCATGTACACCGACCTGCTGTACGCGGCGGTGCTCTACGGCACCGGCCGGATGTCGCGGGTGCTGCACCTGACCGGCGGCGCGACCGTGCTGGTGCTCTCCAGCCTGGTCTGGTACGTCGCCGGGACCTCGGCCGGGCTGCTGGTCGTGGTGGTCGCCTCGCTGGTGTTCCTGGCGCCGGTGTGGACCGGGGACCTGGTGCGCAAGCACCGGGAGCAGGCGGAGAACGAGCGGCTGCGGGCCGAACAGACCGCGCTGCTCTCGGAGATGGACCGGCGCGAGGCGGTCGTCGCCGAACGCGCCCGGATGGCGCGGGAGTTGCACGACGTGGTGGCCAACCACCTGTCGGCGATCGCGATCCACGCCACCGGCGCCCAGTCGGCCGCCCGGCGGCGGCGATTGCCGGAGGGCGATCCGCTGGTCGAGGTGCTGGCGGTGATCCGGGAGAACAGCGTCCAGGGGTTGGCCGAAATGCGCCGCATGATCGGGCTGCTCCGGGACAGCGGCGGGGGAGAGGCCGACGAGTCGTACGCGGCCCCCGACCTCGCCGCGGTGGACGCCCTGCTGGAGGGGGCCCGGGCCGCCGGGCAGGACGTCGGACTGGACTTCGAGCTGACCGAGAGCGGCGAGCGCGGCGACCTCCCGGTGCCGGTCGGGCTGGCCGCCTACCGGATCGTGCAGGAGTCGCTGACCAACGCGCTCAAGCACGCCGGGCCCGGACTGGTCGCACTGCGGCTGGAGTTCGGCCCGGACGCGCTGCGGATCGCGGTCGACAGCCCGTACCGCGGCGGGCCGGGCCGCGAACTGCCCGGCGCCCGGGCCGGGCTGGTGGGGATGTCGGAGCGGGCCGCGCTGCTCGGCGGCAGCTTCGAGGCCGGGCCGCGGGACGGGTACTGGAGGGTGCGTGCGGAGCTGCCGCGCGGCCGGGAGAGCGGGGGGCGGGCATGACGATCCGGGTACTGGTGGCCGAGGACCAGGCGGCGGTGCGGGCGGCGCTGGTGATGATCCTGCGGGCCGAGCCCGGGTTCGAGGTGGTCGGGCAGGCCGCCGACGGGCAGGAGGCCGTCCGGCTGGCCCTGGAGCTGCGCCCCGACGTGGTGCTGATGGACGTGCAGATGCCCCGGCTGGACGGCGTCTCGGCGACCCGCCAGGTGGTGGACGCCGGCGCGGCCCAGGTGCTGGTGCTGACCACCTTCGACCTGGACGAGTACGTCTACGGCGCGCTGCGGGCCGGCGCGGCGGGCTTCCTGCTCAAGGACCTGGAGGCGGACACCCTGGTCGAGGGGATCCGCACGGTGGCGCGCGGGGACGGCATGCTCGCGCCCTCGGTGACCAGGCGGCTGATCGGCACCTTCGCCCGCCCCGGGCGGCCGGTCGGACCGGAGGCCCGGACGGCGGTGACGGGCCTGACCGCGCGTGAGCGGGAGGTGCTGGCCTGTCTCGGGGCGGGGATGTCCAACGGGGAGATCGCGCTCCGGCTGGAGATGGCGGAGGCGACCACCAAGACCCACGTCAGCCGGATCCTGGCGAAGCTGGGGCTGCGCAGCCGGGTGCAGGCGGCGATCCTCGCCCAGGACCTCGGTCTGACCATCTGACGACCATCCTGGTCGGGTGACCAGGTCGGTTGCAGATCACACTCCCGATTGCTATGGCACGGGCGATCTGGGCATTAGAGTCCCCGCCAGAGCAATGCGGCTCCTTGGCGGCGACCCCTGCCCTGAGCCGCCTTCAGGGCCCGCCCGCAGGGCGGCGACGGCGTCGGGAGACCCAGCCATGAGCAATGCGTCCAGCAAGCAGATCGCCGTGATCGGTGCCGGCCTGATGGGCGCCGGCATCGCCCAGGTGTCCGCGCAGGCCGGCCACCCGGTGGTGCTGCGGGACGTGACCGAGGAGGCGCTGCAGCGGGGCCTGGCCGGCATCCGCGCCTCGTACGAGAAGTTCGTCTCGAAGGGCAAGTTGAGCGCCGAGGACGCCGAGGCCGCGCTGGGCCGGATCACCACCACCACCGACCTGGGCGCCGTCGCCGAGGCCGACATCGTGGTCGAGGCCGTGTTCGAGAACCTGGAGGTCAAGGAGGGCGTCTTCCGCGAGTTGGACAAGCTCGCCAAGGACGGCGCCGTCCTCGCCTCCAACACCTCCGCCATCCCGATCACCCGGATCGCCGCCGTCACCCGGCGGCCGGAGTCGGTCGTCGGCGTCCACTTCTTCTCGCCCGTCCCGATGATGAAGCTGGTCGAGCTGGTCCGCGGCTACAAGACCAGCGACGAGACGCTGGCCGCCGCCCGCGCGTACGCCGAGGGCGTCGGCAAGGACGTCGTGGTGGTCAACCGCGACGTGGCGGGCTTCATCACCACCCGCCTGATCACCGCGCTGGTCGTCGAGGCCGCCAAGCTGTACGAGTCGGGCGTCGCCACCGCCGAGGACATCGACACCGCCTGCCGCCTCGGCTTCGGCCACGCGATGGGCCCGCTGCAGACCGCCGACCTGACCGGCGTCGACATCCTGCTGCACGCCGCCCACAACATCTACACCGAGACCAAGGACGAGAAGTTCGCCGCCCCGGAGATCATGGCCCGCATGGTCACGGCCGGTGACCTCGGCCGCAAGAGCGGCCGCGGCTTCTACCCGTACGAGGGCAAGTGAGCCCGCGGGACTGAGCGAACGCCCTGGTGGGCCGTGCGATCGGGGCATCGTACGGCCCGCCGTACCGGGCCGGGTGAGTTTCCTCACGCCCGGTGCCGCAGACGGGTGATTTGGGCGGTAATCGAGCGTAGGTGTGGAGAGTTCCTGCGTATATTCCCTCGGACGAGTGAAGTTGCTTCAGATCAGGGCGGAAACCAGCAACCTGCGGCGCTGCTCCACCGTCAGATGAGGGAACCCGGCACTCCGACCGGGGCCGGGCGCGAGCCGAGCCGTCGCAGGCGTTCCGCCCGGGCCCTCCCACTCCGATCCAGGGGCCGTCCCGCCTCCCGGTCCGTCCCGGCCGGGGCCGGACCCGCCCCGCACCAGACCACCCAGGCGAAGGAGGAGAGCATGCGCATCACCGGCGACCACACGGCGCTGGCCATCGAAGGCCGCCTCGACGTGCGCACCGCCGCCGACGCGCGGGCCCGGCTGCACCAGGCCGTGGACGGCGGCCTCGGCGACCTCGTGCTCGACCTCGGCCGGCTGGAGTTCTGGGACGCCACCGGCCTCGGCGTGATCATGGGCACCCACCGGCGGGCCGGCCGGATCGGCCGCCGGCTCGTGCTGCGGGCCGTCCCCGCCCAGCTCCAGCGGCTGCTGGTGGCCACCAAGTTGCACCGCATCCTCGCCGTCGACGGCGGGATCCCCGAGGTCCAGGCCTCCTGACGCCCGTTCCGGGGGCGTACGGAGCGGCTCGCGGAACATGCCGCACGCCCGTTCGCGCGCCCCTCGGGCCGCCCTCCTGACCGGGCCGGGCCCGACCGGCGCCTCCGGCCTTCACCTTCCCCGCACCGGGACCGCACTGCACGGCCGGGCCTGGATGTGCGAGAGTCTGCCCGTCAGATGACGGCCGCCCGGGGCCGGCTGCCCACAGCCCGCCCGCGGCCGCGACCGAGACGTGTGCCGGCCGGCGCGGGGCGCCGGCGGCCGAACACGATGCGGAGCAGAACGTGGCACAGCCATCCGGGGAGTTCCGGCAGGAGGCCGCCCGCACCCGCGGCGGCGAACTGGTCTCCGGCGGCCTGCTGGTCGGCGTCGGCGCCCCGGACGGCTCCGAGGCCCGGCCCTGTCCGGAGGAGTGGCGGCCCCGCCCGCGCCGGATCGAACGCAGCGAGCCCGCCCGCGGCCCGGTCGGCGGCGTCGGCCGGGCGGTCGGCCCGCTCGCCCTCGGCGCCGGCCCCACCGACCTGCCGCTGCTCGACCGCGAGGCCGACATCGCCGAACTCCTCGGCCTGCTCGCCGAGGGCCGCTCGATACGCCTGGTCGGCCAGGCCGGCTCGGGCCGCAGCACCCTGCTGTCGGCCGTCGCCGCGGCCGCCGCCGACCTCGCCCCCGGCGGCGTCGTCCAGCTCTGCGGCCACCGCCGCACCGCCGCCGACCTGCTCCAGGACCTCTTCGCGGCCACCCACCACGCCCCCGGCTACCGCCCCGACCCGGGCCAACTGGCCGCCCACCTCGCCGGGGTCGGCGCGGTCGTCGTGATCGACGAGGCCGAGCCCGCCGGGGACGACCTGGAGGAGCTGCTCGCCGCCGCCCCCGGTTGCGCCTTCCTGATCTCGGTCGCCCCCGGCGGCCCGGTGCTGCCCGCCGACTCCCGGCTGCGCGACCACCTCGTCCCCGGCCTCTCCCGGCCCGCCTGTCTGGCCCTCACCGCCCGGCTCGCCGGGCGGCCGCTGGACGTGGCCGAGAAGGCCTGGGCGGTCGACCTCTGGTTCGAGTCCGAGGGCCTGCCGCTGCGCTTCGTCCAGGCCGCCGCGCTGCTGCGCCAGCGGGACGTCTCGGTGGACGCGCTGGTCGCCGCCGAGGAGGACCGGCGGGACGTCTTCGGCGCGGTCGAGGAGCCCGCCCACGACCCCGACCCGGCGATCCGGGAGAACGCGCTGCGGCGCACCGTGCCGCTGCCCTCGGTCGCCGAGACCGCCTCGCCCGCCGTCCGGCTCGCCGAAGGGCTCGGCGAGGCCGCGCAGGCCGTGCTGCGGCTGGCCGTCGCGCTCGGCGGCGAGTGCCCCACCGCGCCGCACCTGCCCGCGCTGATCGACGTCGGCCAGGGCGAGAGCGCGCTGGCCGAACTCGCCGACGCCGGGCTCGCGGTGTCCATCGGCGGGCACCACCGGCTGACCGCCGGGGCGCTCGACCTGCTCGCCCCGCACTGGCCGGCCCGCGGCTGCGTGGACGGCGCCGCCCAGCACTTCGCCTGGTGGGTCGGGCACAGCTCGGTGTCGCTGGCGCAGATCGCCGCCGAGGCCGAGGTGCTGATCGGCGTGCTGCTCGCGGACCGGACGGCGGGGCGGCACGAGGCGGTCGTCCGACTGGCCCGGGCCGCCGCCCCCGCACTGGCGCTGGCGCTGCGCTGGGGCGCCTGGGAGCGGGTCCTCCAGCTCGGCCTGGAGGCGGCCCGGCGGACCGGTTCGACGGTCGACCAGGCCTGGTTCCACCACGAGGCGGGCGTGCTCGCGATCTGCCTGCGGCAGCCCTCCCGGGCGATCGCCGAACTGGAGACCGCCCTGACCCTGCGGGCCACCGCGGGGGAGCCGCGCGGGGTGGCCGCCGCGGGCCGGATGATCGACCTGCTGCGCGCCGACGGCCGTCAGCTGCCGGCCGCCGCGACCCCGGCGGCGTCGGGCCGCGGACCGGTGATCCGGAAGATCGCCGCCCGGGTGCCGGCCGGCCTCAAGGCCCGGGCCCGGGCCGGGCGGCGGCGCAAGGTGGTGGTGGCCTCCGCGGCCCTGCTCACCTTCGGGGTGCTCGGCACGGCGGTGGCGATGAGCCTCGCCGGGCCCGAGGAGCACCAGGGGAAGGACCCGCACGCTCAGCTGGACCAGGTCGGGGACACCGGCAACGCGCCGGTGCCGGCGCCGTCCCCCGACGCCTCCCCGGGCACGGCCGGGACGGGCGGCACCGAGCCGGGTGCCCCGGCGGGGACGGCGGCCGGTACGGAGCCCTCGGCGAGCGGCAGTGCCTCGCACGCGCCGAGCGCCACGCCGTCGAAGCGGTCGAGCGCCTCGCCGGGGGCCACCGGGTCGGCGGCCCCGCAGCAGTCGCAGCAGCCCGGCCCGGGACAGCCGCAGCCGTCGGAGCAGCCGCCGGGGCAGAAGCCCGGCGGGTCGGGCGGGGGCGGCAACGGCGGGGGCAACGGCGGCGGTGGTCAGACCGGCGGCGGCACCGGTGGCGGGAGCGGCAACTCGCCGTCGCCGAGCCAGCCGACCGGCTCGGCGACGCCGACCGCACCCGCGACGACCCCGGCCGTGCCGACCGGTCCGGCCACCCCGTCCCCGACGGGGACGAAGTCCCCGTGACCGGTCAGAACAGCTTGAGCTTGTCGTCGTCGATGCCGCGCAGCTCGTCGTAGTCCAGCACCACGCAGCCGATGCCCCGGTCGGTGGCCAGGACGCGGGCCTGGGGCTTGATCTCCTGTGCGGCGAAGACGCCCTTGACCGGGGCCAACAGCGGGTCCCGGTTGAGGAGTTCGAGGTAGCGGGTGAGCTGTTCGACGCCGTCGATCTCGCCGCGCCGCTTGATCTCGACGGCGACGGTGGCGCCGTCGGCGTCGCGGCAGAGGATGTCGACCGGGCCGATCGCGGTCGGGTACTCGCGGCGGATCAGCGACCAGCCGCTGCCGAGCACCTCCATCCGGTCGGCGAGCAGCTCCTGGAGGTGCGCCTCGACGCCGTCCTTGATCAGGCCGGGGTCCACCCCGAGTTCGTGGGAGGAGTCGTGCAACACCTCCTCCAGCGTGATGATGAGCTTCTCGCCGGCCTTGTTCACCACCGTCCAGACCCCGTCGGCCTCCTTGAGGGCGCACGGCGGGGACATCCAGTTGAGCGGCTTGTAGGCGCGGTCGTCGGCGTGGATGCTGACGCTGCCGTCGGCCTTGACCAGGATGAGCCTGGTGGCGGAGGGCAGATGGGCGGAGAGCCGACCGGCATAGTCGACTGAGCAGCGGGCAATTACGAGACGCACGGTCGACCACGCTAGCCCACCGGGGCCAGTTGATGCGATTCCGAGACGACCGGGTGAAGAAAGCGCGAACCCCGCGAACATGGAGGTTCGGCGGACCCGCCGCCGCTCGCCGCGCTCTGGCGTACGCCCCCCGGGGTCGCTACGGTGTGTGACGCTACGGATGCGGGGTCGCTGTCAACGGGGACGGAGACTTCAGATGAACGATCCGACGGGATCAGGCCAATCTGGTGCACCACGGCGTATTTCCGGAGCAATCCGCAGGAACGACCGGCCTGCTCCGCCGTTGACTGCCACGCTGTTCTGACGCGGTCGGTGTTCAGGACGTCACGTCCCGTGGCGCCGCCGCCTTCGCAACAGGTGCCGGAAACCCCGGTCCGACGGTGTTCCGGACACCTCCTGCGATTTCGCCCACCCTCACTGTGAGCTTGGACTACGCATGACCACCCGGGCGCCGCGCGGGTGGACCGCGAGAGGAGAATCCATGTCGCTCGACGTCTCACCGGCCCTGCTGGAAAAGGCCGAGCGGGGCGAGGTCGACGAGCGGGAATTCGTCGACTGCGTCCGCGTCTCGCTGCCGTACGCCTGGGACCTGATCAGCTCGCTGGTCGCCCAGGCGAAGGTCGACGGTACCGACTTCGCCGACAACCAGGTGCCGCCGCCCAGCGAGCAGGCCCGCGGCCAGCTGCTGCGCGCCCTGGCCAGCGATGCCATCCGGGGCGCCCTGCAGCGCCACTTCGGTGTCCGGCTGGCCTTCCAGAACTGTCACCGGGTGGCGGTGTTCGTGCCGTCGGAGGCCAACGAGGCGCGGTACGACCGCTTCACCTCCGTCCGGGAGCAGCTGCTCAACCAGTCCGAGGAGCTGCGGGACTGCTGATCCGGCCGGAGCCGGCCGCCCCCGTCCCCCGGTGCGGGGGGAGGGGCGGCGGTCCGGGCCGGCGGTCAGCCCAGCTGCGGCAGCACCTCGGAGCCGAGCCGGGCGATGTTGTGCAGGGTCGCCTCGCGGTCGCCGCTGCCCTCCGCGAGCAGGGCGAAGCGGCGGATGCCGGTGCGCTCGGCGGTGGCCAGCAGCCGGTCGGCGCACTGCTTCGGGGTGCCCACCGCGTGCAGGTCGCAGAGCAGTTCGGTGTACTGGTGCGGGTCGCGCATCTTGCGTTCGCGGCCGTCCACGGTGCGGTGGGCGCCGAGCCCGTACTCGAACCAGCCGGGCATCGCGTTCAGCAGGGTGGCCCGGGCGGCCGAGGTGCGGTCGTCCACCTGGGCCACGCCCGCCGCGACGTGCTGGCGGGTCACCCGGCGGAGCTGCTCCTCGCCGCGCCCGGCGGCCAGCCAGGCGGTGCGGTAGAGCTCCAGCATCCGCACCTTGTCCTCGTCGCCGGAGTGCATGCCGAGCAGCATCGGCAGGCCGCGCTCGGCGGCCAGCCGCACCCCGCCCGGGGAGGTGCAGGCGACCACCACCGGCGGGCCGGCCACCGGCCGTCCGGTGCGGTCGCGTTCCTCGGCGAGGCCGTCGGCGTCCTGGCGCTGGCGGGGGAAGCGCACCGGGCCGGTCGGCTCGTCCAGGCCGAGCCAGCTGCCCAGGCCCGGCCGGCGCACCGGCTCGGTGGCCCGCGGCACCACCGCGACCTCGGGGAAGGAGAACTGCGGTCCGTCCGCGCCGACCCGGGAGCCGCGCAGCCAGCGCAGCAGCAGGTCCAGCCGCTCCGGGAAGCCGTTCTCGAAGGCGTCCACGCCGCTGCCGAACACGTCCAGGTCGATCCACGGCCCGCCGCGGCCCACCCCGAGCGTGAAGCGCCCGCCGGAGGTGAGGTGCAGCAGCGCGGCCTGCTCGCCGAGCGCCACCGGGTGGCTGGTGGAGAGCACGCTGACGGCGGTGCCGATGCCGATCCGGCGGGTGCGGCCGAGCAGCAGCGCGGCGAGGGTGGCGGCGTCCGGGCAGACCCCGTACGGGACGAAGTGGTGCTCGGCCAGCCAGACGCTGTCCAGGCCCGCGCGTTCCGCCTCGACGGTGGCCCGGACGGTGCGCTCCAGCACCTCGCCGTGGCTCTGCCCGGGGAACTGCGCGGACAGCAGGAACGCGCCGACCCGTACCGGGGCGGTGTCGGGCGGCAGTGCGCCGGTGCGCTGGGCGGCGGTCAGCGGTTCGCCGGTGACGGCCAGCGGCGGTACGCAGGTGAGCGCCGGACCCGGGGCGGGTGGGCGCACGCCGACGGGTCGGCGGGTCTCGGCGCGCGGGCTGGTCTTGGTCATCCTGGGGGCCTCCTCGGGTGCACGCAGGGTCTGCGGGCCCCGCCTGTCCACTCGTGGGTATCCGATGTCATGTGCCAATGGCACGCGGAACCCCGAATTTCCCCGATGATCGGGTGGATCTCGGCAAAAACCCCGGACGGGTCGGCCGAAGCCGTGATAGGGGCCAATAAAAGGGTTTGACACCCGTAGGCTGGAGCGACTTCGAGCCCCCGGAAGAGAGGCAGTCCGCCGTGCCCCGCCGCAACCGGATCAACAGCGCCGCCGACCGCGAGAACGCCGAACCGGCCGCCGCCCCGCTGGGCGGATCGTTGCGCCGCACCGAGAACTACCAGGGTGACGACTGGGTGGTGCAGACGGTCGCCGGGACGTCGGGACGGTTCTACCGCTGCCCGGGCTGCGACCAGGAGATCCCGCCCGGGGTGGGCCACGTGGTGGCCTGGCCGATGCACGGCGCCGGGGTGGACGACCGGCGGCACTGGCACCGGGCGTGCTGGGGAGCGCGGGAGCGCCGGGCCTCCAACGTGCTGCGGGGCCGCGGCGCTCCGCGCCACTGAGTCCGCCGGGCCGTCACGCGTCCCGGTTCTTGAGCACCAGCGCGCCGCCGACCAGCGCGGCCGCGGTCCAGGCCAGGCAGATCGTGAAGCCCGCCCACGGCCCGTACGGCTGGCCGTTCTGCTCGTACACCAGCAGCATCCGCGAGCCGGCGTAGTCGGGGAAGTAGTGGGCCAGGGTCTTGACCTTCGGCACCGCCGAGAGGATCGGCGAGAGCAGGAAGAAGAACGGCACCAGCACGCCCAGGGCGAGCGTCTGGTTGTGCAGCATGGCGGTGACGCCGGCCGAGAACAGGCAGAGCATCGTCAGGTAGAGCGCGGCGCCGAGCACCGCGCGCAGCACGTTCGGCTCGCCCAGGGCGGTGGAGTGCGGGCCGAGCAGCGCCTGGCCGACGAAGAAGGTGACGAAGGCGGTCACCAGCGAGACCGCCAGGGCCAGCCCGCCCAGCACCGTCGCCTTCCCGGCCAGCAGGGTGCCGCGCTGGGGGACGGCGGCCAGGGTGACCCGGATCATGCCGCTGCTGTACTCGTTGCCGATCGCCAGCACCCCGAAGACGATGATGGCCAGCTCGCCGAGCATGATGCCGGAGAAGGCCGTGCCGGTGGCGTCGAACGGGGTCTCCTCGTGGCGTCTGAACTCGGTGAAGTTGTTGTTGGTGAGCAGGGACAGCAGCGCGCCGATGCCGACGGTGACCACGAAGGCCAGCGCGAGGGTCCAGACGGTGGAGCGGACGCTGCGGATCTTCGTCCACTCGGAGCGCAGGATCGCCGGGAAGGACGTCATCTCAGTTCTCCTCCTGCTGCGCCGCCGCGGTCGGCGCCGCGCCGTCCGTCTGCCAGCCCGCGCCCCAGGTGCCGGGCGCGCCGGCGGCGTCCCGGCCGGGGCCGTCGCCCGCGTGGTACTCCACCGAGTCCGCCGTCATCTGCATGAACGCCTCCTCCAACGAGGCCTGCTGGGGGCTGAGTTCGTGCAGCACCACGCCGTGCGCGGAGACCAGTTCGCCGAGCCGGGCGATGTCGCCGTCGACCACCTCGTAGGAGCCGTCGGGGCCCGGTTCGTGCCGCAGTCCGGCCCCGGCCAGGACGTCGAGCAGGCGCTCGGGCTGCGGGGTGCGCAGCCGGACGGCGGAGCGGGAGTTGCGCCGGATGAACTCCGGCATCGGCAGGTCGGCGAGCAGCCGGCCCCTGCCGATGACCACCAGGTGGTCGGCGGTGACGGCCATCTCGCTCATCAGGTGGGAGGAGACGAAGACGGTCCGGCCCTCGCCGGCCAGGCGCTTCATCAGGTTGCGGATCCAGAGGATGCCCTCCGGGTCGAGGCCGTTGACCGGCTCGTCGAACATGACGATCTCCGGGTCGCCGAGCAGGGCGGAGGCGATGCCCAGGCGCTGGCCCATGCCGAGGGAGAAGCCGCGGGCGCGTTTGCGGGCGACCGGGGTGAGGCCGACCAGGGCGAGCACCTCGTCCACCCGGCCGGCCGGGATCCGGTTGCTCTGGGCGAGCCAGAGCAGGTGGTCGCGGGCGGTGCGGCCGGGGTGGACGGCCTTGGCCTCCAGCAGGGCGCCGATGTACTTGAGCGGCTCGCTGAGTTGCCCGTAGCGCTTGCCGTCGAGGGTGACCCGGCCGCTGGTGGGGCGGTCCAGGTCGAGGATCATGCGCATGGTGGTGGACTTGCCCGCGCCGTTGGGGCCGAGGAAGCCGGTGACCACTCCCTGCGGGACCGAGAAGCTGAGCCGGTCCACCGCGAGCGTCTTGCCGTAACGTTTCGTCAGGTCGTGCAACTCGATCATTGGCGCTCCCTTGCTCTCTGGCAGGCTAGGACAAAGCGGATATCGCGGCCCGCTGAGTGGGCCCGTCGGGCGTGCCGCAATACGGTGGCTGCATGAGTCAGCTCCCCTCCGCAGTGTCCGTCCGCGAGAGCGGTACCGGAACACCCCTCGTGCTGCTGCACGCCTTTCCGTTGAACGCCTCGATGTGGTCCGCCCAGCTGGACGCGCTGCCCGGACTGACCGGGGACGAGGCCCGGGTGCTCGCCCCCGACCAGCGGGGTTTCGGCGGGACCGGGCTGGGCGCCGACGAACCCTCGCTGGACCTCGTCGCCGACGACCTGGCGCTGCTGCTGGACGCGGCCGGGATCGACCGCGCGGTGGTCGGCGGGCTCTCCATGGGCGGCTACGTGGCGCTCGCCTTCGCCCGCCGCCACCCGGACCGGCTGTCCGGCCTGCTGCTGGCCAACACCCGCGCCACCGCGGACCGGGACGCCACCCGGGCCGACCGGGAGCGGATCGCCGCCGCCGTGACCGCCCGGGGCAGCGTCCAGCTGCTGCTGGACGAGCGGGTCGCGGCCGGGCAGCTCGGGCCCGACTCCCAGCACCTGGTGGAGCGGGTGCAGGCGATGGTGGCCGCCGCGCCGCCCGCCTCCGTCGCCTGGGCCCAGCGGGCCATGGCGGCCCGTCCTGACTCCCTGGAGGTGCTGGCCGGGCTCCGGGTGCCGGTGACGTTCCTCGCGGGCGCCCTGGACGCCCTGGTGGCGCCCGAGGAGGCCGAACTGATGCACCGGGCCCGCCCGGACGCCGAGCTGACCGTCGTCCCCGGGGTGGGCCACCTGAGCGCCCTGGAGTCCCCGGGCGCGTTCGACGCGGCCGCGCGCCGGCTGCTCGCCCGGGCGGCCGCCGGATGAGCCCGGACGAGCAGGGCTGGGACTTCTCCGCGCTGGAGGTCACCGGCCGGATGCCGGTGACCAACCGCGGCGAGGGGCTGGTGGAGCTGACCCTGGAGCCGCTGGGCGAGGACTACTGGTTGCGCCCCGGCGAGACCTTCATCGTCACCTCGTACGGCGACTACGGGTCCGGGCACCCCTTCGAGGTGCAGTACTGGCCCGACTCGGTGTCGGTCTGGTGCACCTCCTGGTACGGCACCGTGTCGGACGACGAGGGCAACCAGCTCAGCAGCGGGTACCAGCGGCCGGACGGGGCCTACCCCCGGTAAATGCCCCCGAGGTGGTGACAGCCGCACGCGCGACAGGCCCTCACCCGGGCGGGTGAGGGCCTGTCGTACGACCGGGTCGGCGGCTGTGCCGGCGACTGCGTCAGCGCGACTGCTGGGCGGGCACGCCCATGGTGTCGTCGTTCGGCAGCGAGGCGGCGGCCACGGCCGCGCCGGTCAGCGTCGCCAGCATCTCGCGGACGTTGGTCAGCTGGGCGTTGATGCTGTCGCGACGGTTGGTCAGCGCCGCCAGCTCGCGCTCCGATTCGCTGCGGATGCGGTCCGCCTTGGCGTTGGCGTCCGCCACGATGTCCTCGGACTGGCGCTGGGCCGTCTCGACGGTCTGGCGGGCCCGGCGCTCGGCGTCGGTGCGCAGCTTCTCGGCCTCCAGGCGCAGCTGCTCGGCCCGGTGCTCGATCTCGGCCAGGCGCTTCTCGGCCTTGGCCTGACGGGCGGCCAGGTCGCGCTCGGACTGCTCGCGGCGCTTGGCCAGGTTCGTCTCGAACTCCAGCGCGGCCTGGGCGGCCTTGGTGCGGGTCTCCTCGAAGAGGGCGTCCGCCTCCTCACGCTTGTTCTGGGCGTCCTTGTTGGCCTCGGCGCGCAGCTGGGCGGAGTCGCTCTTCGCCTTGTCGACGATCCGCAGCCCCTCGTCCTCCGCCTTGGCCTTGCGGTCCTTGGCGTAGTTCTCGGCCTCGGTGCGGACCTGCTGGGCGGCGGCCTCGGCCAGCTCGCGGTGCTGCTCGGAAGCGCGGTGCGCCTCGTCGCGCAGGTCCTTGGCCTCCTCCTCGGCGAGCCGCAGGATCTTCTCGACCCGGGCGCCGAGACCGGCGTAGGAGGGCTCCTGCTCGGCGACCGCCGCCTGGGCGGTCTGGGTTTCGAGGTGGAGCTCCTCGATGCGCTTCTCCAGTGCACTGATCCGGGTCAAGGCACTGTCACGGTCGGCCACCAGCTTGGTGATCCGCTCGTCGACCTGGGCGCGCTCGTACCCACGGCGTACCAGGTCGAAGCCGTGAGGGGAGTGACTGTCGCTCATGGGACTCTGGGCTTCCTGTCGTCAAACCGCTGAGGTGGTTGAGGGAATCCTGACACGGTACCGGAGTGTCGACGGCGAAATGCCGTTGTCTCACGGACAATGACCGTCAATGTCCGCTCAATCGGGTGGTGCGTTCTTGGAACGATTGCCACCCGACCGGGGGGAGCCAACTCCGGCACCGGCCTTGGCGCCCCCGTCCTTCTTGGTGTTGCTTCCCCCGTTGACCTGGGCGACCGGTGTCGGTGCCTCGAACGCCTCCAGCGCCGAGAGCACGTCCTGGACCCTGGAGATCTCGGTGTTGATGTCCTTGCGGCGGCGCACCAGTTCGTCCAGCTCGCGCCGGCCCTCGCCGGTGACCCGCTCGGCCTCGGCCTTCGCCTCGGCGATCAGCCGCTCGGCCTCCGCCTTCGCCAGCTCGATCTGCTCGTCCGCGGTGCGGTCGGCGTCGCGCAGCCGCTTCTCCGCCTCGGCGGCCGCGCCGTCGAGGCGCTCCTCGGCCTCCGTCTCGGCCGCGCGCAGCTTCGCCTCGGACTTCTCGATCAGCGACTCGGCCCGGTCGGTGGAGTTGGCGAGCTTGGTCTCCGCCTCCTTGAGCAGGCCCTCGGCCTTGCGGACGGCGGACAGCCGGACCTTGCTGGCCTCCGCGGAGGCCTCCGAGGTGAGCTCGGACGCCCGGTCCTCGGCGGCCGCGACCAGGGCGGCGGCGCGGTCCTCGGCCTCGGCGACGGTGGCCACCGCCTGCTCCTCGGCCTCGGTCAGCTGCTCCTGGGCGGCCGTCACCAGCGCGTCCACCCGCTCGCCGGCCGACTTCATGGCCGCCGCGTTCTCCTTGCGGGCCCGCTCGTGCAGCGCCTCCACCTCGGCGTCGGTGCGCTCGCGCAGCTCCTCGGCGCGCTCGCGGATCGCGGTGGCGTCCCGGCGGGCCTCGGCGAGCAGCACGTCGGCGTCGGAGCGGCCCTTCTCGACCTCGGCCTGACCGGCCGCCTCGCCGGCCGCGACCAGCCGGTCGGCCTCCTTGCGGGCGGCCGCGACCATCGCGTCCGCCTGCTCCTCGGCGGCGGCCGTGGTGGCCAGCGCGGTGGTCTGGGCGTCCTCGCCGAGCGACTCGGCGTCGGCGAAGGCCTTCTCCAGCACGGACTTGGCGCGGTCCCGGGTGGCCTTGTCGAACTGCTCGGCGGCCTCCCGGGTCTGCGCGTCGTAGGCGTCGGCGCGGGCGTGGGTGGAGGCGTCGTACTCGTCGGCCAGGGTGCGGGTGGCGAGCGCGTACTCCTCGGCCTCGGCGCGCAGCCCGGCGGCCAGCTCCTCGGCGTCGGCGATCGCCCGCCGGCCCTGGGCGTCGGCCTCGGCGACCGTACGGACGGCCTGCGCCTCGGAGTCGGCGCGCAGCTGCTCGGCGGCCTCCTGGGCGGCCCGCAGTTCGGCGTCGGCCTCGGCGCGCAGCTGCTCGTCGTAGGCCTGGGCCTCGGCCCGCTGCCGGCCGAGCTCGGCCTCGGCGGCCTCGCGCTCGGCGGTGAGCTCCAGCTCGGTCCGCTCGCGCAGGGCGGTGGTCTCGGCCTCGGTCCGGGCGCGCAGCTCGGCCGTTTCGAGGTCGGCGAGCTCGCGCTGCTCGGCGGTCTCGCGGTCGGCGAGCTCGCGCACCTCGGCGGCGTACCGGTCGGCGGCCTCGCGCTGCTCGGCGGTCTCGCGGTCGGCGAGCTCGCGCACCTCGGCGGCGTACCGGTCGGCGGCCTCGCGCTGCTCGGCGGTCTCGCGGTCGG